>NZ_JAHBAJ020000002.1:0-39409 GCF_018390775.2 Sesame phyllody phytoplasma
AGCATCCGGCTTTCCATAATTTACTCTCTTTCGAGAACTAATTTCTCCTCACGGTTGATTAGTTATTTGTTCTTATCGTTCTTGTTTCTAATATCTTGTATTTGTTGATTGGTTATCTTGCGATGACAATCTTTACACAATACCTTTGTTCTTTTGTTCATGATACTTTGGCGATTCGCATTGCGAACCGTACCAATGTGATGAATTTGAAGTTGGGTTGTTTTGTCGCAATGCTCACAACGTTCCGCTTTTAGACGGTCAGCTAAATGGGTACGACTTTGGAATATATATTTATTGATGGTAATATCCGGGTTTCCCTTGTAATTACGCATTTTTTTTATTCTGTCCCAAAAGTAAACATTCCATGGTTCGTACTGGGTTTTCCCTTTATTAAGATAAGTAATCCCCCAAGTTGAACCAACTTTATATTTCTTTCGAACTCTGGCAATTGACGTTTTCCTTTTCCTTGCTAGTGTTTTCAAACAGCTGTATTCAGCTAGATAACTTAAGTGAGTCAAAACATTTGGATTGTTAGCTCAACAAAAGTATTGGATAATTTCCATCAATGGTTTTATTGTCGATTCCGGGTGTACCTGCCCCTTTGTTAGCCGTAATTTTATTAAATGCTGTTAATGTGTTATAAAAGTTATTCATTCCCTGCTGGAGTTCTCTTTTTAAGGAACTGCCATTTGTTGAACGATATTGAATTTTACTCAATGTTCGTAAAAGTTTAGTTTCTGGTGAAACCGTTGTTGACATAATATCAACTCCTTCCCCGATACCATTGAATAAATAGTAAATTACTTTCTTCTTTCGCCCTATAAGAGTAATTAACTCTCTTCATGGTAAGTCGATTAACTAAATTATTCCAAATTTAGGTTTACCCTTACGACTACTAAGAAGATGCTTTATCCTTGACCATCCGGGCTTTTATTTCCGGATTAGTAAATTTAATTACTTAGTTTTAGGATTCTCCAAGTTACGCTAAATTTCTACCTTAATTCTTTAGGGGAAGTATCCTCGTTCAGAGGCTGATTCCAGGTTTCCTTTATCTGATAAACTATCCAATACTTATCTATAATATTGATAGACTCTGGACTATCTGGGTAAAGCAACTTACAGATAGGTTTATTAATTACATCCATTTTCCTTCTTAGGCCATTGCAGGTTTCTCCATCGAATTATTTGGTGGCGGAGTCTTCTTGACTAATTTGCTTTCGTCGCAACCCGCTTTTATGGTCTGCTCTAATCTGACATTCTTTCGTTTGTTAGACCGACCATATCCTTTCAGGGTTTATCGGCCCTGGCTATTGGTTAAATAGCACGAAATTTAGGCCTCTTTGGCGCCCAGATAAATAATATAATTTTGACATATTTTTTTAAAAAATCCTTTTATTTTAAAATTAAAATTAATTTATAATTTTACAATTTATATTCTATAATACTTTAAAAAAAATTATATTAAAAAATAAAAATTATTAAAATATTATTTTATTAAAATAAATCCTTAGATTTCCGATGAGGAAGCCAAAAAAATTATTGTCAATTTAATTATCTGTTATTTCAGTAAAGACAAGGTAAATTAAAAATTAAATTAGTCATTCATTTTTATTTTTTATCTAAATATCAAACGATAAGAAAAGAAAAAATTAAAAAAACTCTCCACTTATATAAAAAAGAAGATTGTAATTTTAAAATAAAAATGTTATACTTCTAATATTCAAAATGGTTTTAAAAAGGAGTTAATTATGGTAAATCCGGAAAATAAAATCAATGTTTTCGATGTTGCTCAGTTTTTTGTAAATAAAGATAAAAAAATAAATAAAACCAAAATTCAAAAATTACTTTATTATGCACAAGGTTATTATTTGGCCAGATATAATAAGGTTTTATTTCAGGATGCCATCGAAGCGTGGCCGTA
Source organism: Sesame phyllody phytoplasma (assembly GCF_018390775.2). NCBI lineage: Bacteria > Bacillati > Mycoplasmatota > Mollicutes > Acholeplasmatales > Acholeplasmataceae > Candidatus Phytoplasma > Sesame phyllody phytoplasma. The sequence continues at coordinate 1,922 of NZ_JAHBAJ020000002.1, forward strand.
TGGTCCTATTATTTCTTCTGTTTATGCGGAAACTTTAAAACAAGAATTTCAAAAACAATATTATTTTGATTTTAGTTCGCAAATGACAAATTCCCCTTTTACCGAAGAACAAAAAGCAATTTTAGAACAAGTTTTTGATGATTTTGGTAATCTGAGTGATAAGCAACTTAGTAAAAAGACTTATAACGAATTCCCATGGAAAACAACTTATGATCCTCATAAATTATATTCGAAATGTATCATTAAACCATCTATTTTATCCCGTTTTTTTAAAATTAAGAAAGATTAATCTAAAAAATTTATGTCGATAAAAAGAGAAAAATATTTTGAAATAATTCAATTGTTAGACCAAATTATGACAAATTTTGAAAGTAATGGGCATTTTTTAAAAGTTTTTTACGAAACTAAATTTTCTGAAGATTTTATTAATTCTTATATTGCAGATCATTTTAAAAACATAGGCAAAAAAACTGATAGAGAATCAATAAAAGGTCATGGTAAAGTCGATGTTTTGGTTGATTATGATTATATTATTGAAACTAAAAATTATTATAATCAAGAGGATTTAGAATTTGTTTATAAGCAAGTATTACATAGAATGCATCATCGTTTTCTTTATGCTTCAATTGTTTTATTAGTAAATGGATTTCAAAAAAATAAATTTAAAGAAATTTTAGAAGAAATTAATAAATGGATTAATTTAAAAAATGGTAAAAAACAAAACCAAAAAACAAAATTTAATGATAATTTTTTGATTGTTAAAATACCAAACCCTGATACTGGTTATGATATTTTGCTTAACATTGCTTGTTATCATTTAGAATTTAACATCAACCATGCCAAAAAAAATTATGAAATTAATGATAAACACCGTAAAGAAATTCACAATCAAAGTCGTCAATTTATTCAATCACTTAGTCAAATAAATAGCTTTAATTTTAAAGACAAAGAAGAAATAGCAGCATATGTGAACAATTTAACAAAAGAATTTTTGAAGATTATGTCTTCTTGTTATGAATATAATGAATATTATTTAAGACCTAAAAAAAATAATAATTAACACTTTTTTTAGAGCATTTTTTGTTTTAATAATTAAAAAATAAAATTTTTATTTTTATTGTGTGATTGATGATATTTAATTAATTTAATTTTAAAAGTGTTAAAATTTTCATCATAGTTAAAGTTTTGTTACTTTTATTGATTTTTTAGACGAATCACAAAAATCCATAAAATATATCATTTTTTAATAAAAAATAATGTTTTATTTTTTTATTTAGTGTAAATTGAGATTTAATTTTTTTAGATTTTTGTTTATTTTATTCAATTAAAAGCTAATGGATTATAAATGTAATAAAATTAATTCGCAATGCTTCCCATTCGTTACACAACCAAATGAAGAGGTTACAGTGATAACATGGAATAAAAAATAAAGAAAAGAATTAATAATAAAGACCAATTTTAAAGTTGGTCTTTTTTTGTTTTTTAAAAAAAGATTATAATATAAATATACATTGTTGAATTATTCTTGTTTTTTAATAAATAAAAAAAGGGGTAAAATAATGAATTTAAAAATTTTTTCAATATCCATTATGTTTTTTTTAACTTTAATTTTTTCTAAAGCTTATGACGTTTATGGCTGTGATGAAAAAAATTTATCGAAAACATCAGAAATCAATTTATATAATCAAAATCCGGAAAAAAATATATATCAAAAAACTTCAGAAGATCAGAAGGATTATGTTTATTTTTATTTTAAAGAAAAAGTTTTAGATGTAGCTGATGAAAAATTAAAATTTGCAGCGCAAGAAAATTATATTCCTATTTTTTTTGATAAATCTAAAACCGATGAAGAAATTGTAAAATTTTTGAGAGAAATCAGTGAAGATACTCCTGTTAGAATTATGAATGAAACTTATGATAATAGGAATCTAAATATTTTAGAATTTTTTATAAATTTCAAAATCGATAATTATTTTGAAGATTTTAAAAAAACCATTTTAGACGTTTTCGATGATAAAATGATAATTTCCTTTAGAAAAAATTTTATTTCAAGAATTATTTTTAGCGAATCAATGACTGATGAACAAATTATGGAATTTTTGAGAAGTACAAAAGGTATAAATTTTTTTTTGTTTTTAATCGTTGGTGAGATATTAGAAGTTTACAGAAATCAAAAGGGCGCCAAAGATGCTTAAATTTCCTGTTATCTAACCAATAACCAGGGCTGATAAACCCTGAAAGGATATGGTTGGTAGGGCAAACGAAAGAATGTCAGATTAGAGCAAACCATAAAAGCGGGTTGAGACGAAAGCAAATTAGTCAAGATGACCCCGCCACCGAATAATTTTATGGAGAAGCCTGAAATGGCCTAAGAAGGTAAATTGATGTAATTTCTGAACCTGTCTCGGAAGTTGCTTAAACGGACAGTCCAGAGTCTACTAGTATATATTTTGAGTACTGAGTAGTTTATCGAATAGAGAAACCTGGAATCAACCTCTTAACGAGGATACTTCCCCTAAAAAATTAAGGTAGAAATTTAAGGTAACTTGGAGAATCCTAAAACTAAGTAATTAAGTTTACTAATCTGGAGATGTCTGGATGGTCAAGGATAAAGAATCTTCTTAGTAGTCGTAAGAGTAAACCTAAATTTGGAATAATTTAGTTAATCGTCTTACCGAGAAGAGAGTTAATCACTCTTATAGGGCGAAAGAAGAAAGTAATTCACTATTTATTCAATGGCATCAAGGAAGGAGTTGATAGATTATGTCAACAACGGTTTCACCAGAAACTAAACTTTCACGAACATTGAATAAGATTTAATATTGTTCATCAAATGGCTATTCTCTGAAAAGAGAACTCCAGCAAGGAATGAATAACTTTTACAACACATTAACAGCATTTAATAAAATTACGGCTAACAAAGGGGCAGGTACACCCGGAATTGACAATAAAACCATTGATGGAATCAATCTGGAAAGATTAAAGAGATACCATCTGGAATACGTTAACAATGGTTACCACCCAAAGCCAGTTAAAAGAATCTTCATTCCTAAAGATAACAAAAAAACCTGACCCTTGGGCATACCGACCATCAAAGATAGATTGATACAAAAATGCCTGGAACAACTTTTAACTCCCTATTTCGAAAATATCTTCTCAGAATGGAGTTTTGGATTTAGAACCAAAAAATCATGTCATGATGCTATCAAACGTATCAAACAAAGATTTAAAGGAATAGATTATATTGTCAAAATCGACTTAAAAGGTTACTTTGATGCCATCAATCATGAGATTCTGATGAGAACCTTAAATCAGTTCATCAAAAAGAATAAAACACTCGCAACCATTAGCAAATGGTTTAAAGCCGGTTTCATTAAAGAGGGAATCAAATACGAGTCTTTATCAGGCTCCCCTCAAGGAGGGATTATTTCCCCCTTGTTGGCGAATGTATATTTACACCACATTGACCTGAAAATGGAGAGACTGATTAAAGAAGGAATACCTATTAGGAAGAGTAACCCAGAATATAAGAAAGCATGGATTAGAAACCAGCACCATAATCTGGGGATTGACAGACACATCAACCTAAATATAAAACCAAGAGTTGAATATAGCCGTTATGCTGATGACTTTATCATTGGCGTTAAGGGAGAATATAATGAGGCGTATAACATCAAAAACCAAGCAACTCGATGGCTAACGCAAGACTTGAACCTTACGGTTAGTAAGGATAAGTCCAAAGTTGTTAAAGCCAACAAAGGAACGAGGTTTCTATCCTACATGATAAAGGTTAACCCTACCAATAAAACCCGGGAAAGGAAAACAACTAAGGATTCCTTAAACGGCAAAGTTCAGATTCAAACCCAGGCGAAAGTCGAGGAATATGGGTATGAATATAATTGGTTAAAAGGGGGAAAGGTGAAACACGACGAAACATTAGCAGAAAGAGACGAATTAGAAATAATTCGGACCTATAAAACAATTGTTAGAGGAATGTCCAATACTTTTGTTTAGCTAACAATCTAAGTGTTTTTACTCACTTAAGTTATCTAGCGGAGTATAGCTGTCTGAAAACACTGGCAAGGAAATAGAAAACGTCAATTGCCAGAGTTCGAAAGAAATATAAAGTTGGTTCAACTTGGGGGATTATTTATCTTAATAAAAGGAAAACCCAATACGAAACATGGGATGTTTACTCTTGGAACAAAATTAAGACAATGCGCAATTACAAAGGAAACCCGGATATTACCATCAATAAATATATATTCCAAGGTCGTACCCATTTAGCTGACCGTCTAAAAGCGGAACGTTGTGAGCATTGCGACAAGACAACCCAACTTCAAATTCATCACATTGGTACGGTTCGCAATGCGAATCGCCAAAGTATCATGAACAAAAGAACAAAGGTATTGTGTAAAGATTGTCATTGCAAGATAACCAATCAACAAATACACGATATTAGAAACAAGAACAATAAGAATAAATAGCTAATTAACCGCGAGGAGACATTAGTTCTCGAGAGAGAGTGAATTATGGAAAGCCGGATGCTGGGAAACTTGCTTGTCCGGTTTGGACGGGGGCTGATTGTAAATAAAACAGCAAAGACAAATCGCTGAATAAAACGCAATTAATCTATCCGTATTATTTACGATTTTTTTTCAAAAATTTTTTCTGATTCTAAATAAAAATGATAAAAAAGATGAGGTTGTTTTGTAAAGATGAAAAGATTTTTTTAATTAACATATTTTTTGGTTTCCTTTTTAAGATTTTGTGTATCAAATAAAAAAAGACCCTGAGAGAGGAGGGTCTTGGGGTTGTGATTAAAAATTAATTAAATTCATTTAATTTATATTGTAAATTAATATATTTTTGGTTTAGATTATTAATTTTTATCACTAATTTTTGATGTTTTGTCATAAGTTCTTGTATTGCGGGGTTTTGATAGGAAATACTTAAAATTTGAATTGCTATTTGATTTCTTTCATATGAATCATGCCAAATTTGTTCATTTATAGACTTTAAAAGTTTGATATCATAAATTCTTTGATAAAGATTTTTAATTCTTTGATCTAAATCATTTAATTGTTTTTGTAATTTTACATCATCATCTAAATGATGAATAAGAAAATATGAAATTTTAGTAGCTAATTCTTTTCGTTCTAAATAAAGTTTATTAATTTCATTATTTATGTAATTTTCATCATTTAAATTATTCATCGCCATTACTTGATTATTATTCATTTTAAATAATAGTCCTAAAAAAATAAATAAACAAATACTTATTATTTTAAATTGATTTTGTAATTTAAACATTAATTAAATCTCCTTTAATTTTTATTTCTTGAATTTTAATATATTAGCAGTTGGTATAATTTTGTTACCAGTCAGAGCTGACTCTTTTATTATTTTCAGCTTCTTTTACTTTATCGTTATTATGTTTATCTTTAAAGAGAGATAAAGTTTTACGTAAAGGGTTGAAGTTCAGGTGGAAATTAGTTAATTTGAAATCAGCATTATGAACAAAAGCTTCACCAATGTATTAGTATGTTTATATATCAACAATGCACTAAAACGTCTGAAGACGCTATTTAATAATTGTCTAATCATGAAAATTATAAGTTATAACTTAATAATTTTAATAAATTTATTTTATAACACTTGACAGATAAAAAAACGGGATATAAAAAATTAATAATTAATTCCCATAAATACTTACAACAGATAAGCCTAAATTAATCCATTAAAGAACATTCATTCTCGAGTAACTCCTTCTTTTTCTTTTAACTAAATATTTAATATTATTATTTTTTTGTCATTAAAGCAATAACAACAGAAAAAAACAACAAATAAAAATGATAATACATAAACTCACAATTGCATGTCTTTTGTAAATACTATTTTCTATTTTTTTTATAAAATTTTTTATTTTTAAACTCAATACTTTGCAACTTAAAAATAATATAATTAACAAGAAAACGCTTAAAATTGCTATCAAATTAAAAAATATATTTTTAGTAACCTCATCCATTATAAAATTTGCTTCTTTTTTGTAAAGTATTTATGTAGCATAAATTAATGATCAGAAATTGTTTTTTTAGAAAAAAACATAATCTTTAACACATTTAATAAAAATCCAGAAACATACAATCAACCAAATAATAAATAAAATAATAAATAAAAAAGCAATTTTATTTCTTTTTTTAATAATATTTTTTATTGTGCAAATAAAATTTATTATTAATTCAAAAATTCTGAGACTTAAAAATATTATAGATAAAATAATTAAAATTAATATTAATATCGACAAAAAATAAGTACCCAAAAACATACCATACATTATAAAATTTTCTCCTTTTTGTAAAGTATTTATGTAGCATAAATCATGATCAGGAATTGTTTTTGTCTAATACAAAAACATAATACAAAAACATAATTGTTTATATTTTAGTATTATAAGCACATTTAATAAAAAAGCAATTTTTATTTTCGCAAAATAATAATTTATGAAATTAAGATATTTTAAATCGATAATTTTGTAAATAATGAAGAGGACTTTGATAATTAAGTTTTTTCATAGGCCATTTGTGATTATAAAAACGTTTAAAAGTTTGAATTTTTTTAATTATTTCCGTAAAATAATAATCGTACCAATCATTATAATGATAGTTAAATCATTCCTAAAAATCAAAAAATAATTCCAATATGTAGCATTTTATTTTCTATAAATATAAAATTTTATAGTTATTAATTAATTTTAAGTTAAAGGAATAAAAAAATATATTATTTATATTATAAAAAAATTTTTAAATTCAAATAAATTGATTACTTTTAATATTAAACAAATAAAAATATAAAAAATATATTTTCATGAAAATGAAGAATATGAAAATTATTTGGTTAATTACGATTTTTATAATTATATTTATTTTAATATTAATATTTCGTCGGCTTTTTTTCAAAAGAAAGTTACAACAATTTTCACAACAAATTAGACAAAAAATAAATTATATTAATTTATTAATGCATAAAATACATGAAAGTATTGGAATTCGCTATCCTTCTATTTATTATGAATTACAAAAAATTGATAATTTTGTATTATCTAATAAGTTTAAATTATGTTCTATGAAAAGAATACAAACAATTTTAAAACATTTGGAAGATATTGAAAATATTTTAATCCAAGTACACTTCCAAAATAATAAAAACGACCAAATAGAATTTAGTATTCCTTATATGATGCTTTTAACATATAATCAAATAATTGAAGTTTTATTAGATAAATATGGAGAAGTACCTGGTAATTATTTCTTAGATCAACAATGCACTAAGGTAAATGAATATATTAAAAGATCTTCAGAAGGTTTACAAATACATCACATTAAAGAAAATGAAATGAAAGGTTTATCTAATCCTGAATTTGCTCGAAAAGCTCCTTTTAGTTATCAAATGGAATACAATTTGGTTTATTGTAATTTACTAGAGCATTTTTTATTACATTGTAAAATTTGGGATCATTCAGCCAACCCATTACAAGTTGATGTGGGGCAAAATGGAGCTCAAATATTGTTAAATGAATTAGAACAAATTCATTTTGCTAATACTTGGCGATATCAAAATTATAAACGTAAAGCAGCTCAAACCATTTTTTTTCAAAAAAAATCATTTTTTCAATGCCGTAGATTCTTTATAGTTTTGCAAATAATTAAATCTTAAAAATATAGATATTAATGATTAGTTTTTTGACTTTAAAAACACCATAGTTTTGTTTCTATGTCAACCAACATCGCATCCAGGTTTGGTATGATGGATTTTAAATGCGTTTTTTTGGTTGTTAAAATAAACTTTACATCTTTTTTTGATCATTATTCTTCCAATTATCAGTTTTGGTTTTCTTTAATTTCTCAAGTTTTTTAATTTTCGAATTTTTTCTAACTCTCACAATGGACGTATGATGTTTTTTTGTTAGGGTTTTTCAAAAATCTATTCTCCTATCTCCTAAATAGTCATATTCCGGATAAGTGAGCTGTTCCGAAAATTTAGACACTTTTTATTTTTTAAAAATCTTGAAGACTAATTATTAAGTTATTCTTTTTTGTTTAAAAGATTAAAAAATAATTTCCTATCTTTTTGAAAAATTTTTTTAGAAAGGAATAAAATGTTAAAGCAAAAAATTATTTAAAGAATTTTTAAAAAATAAAAATAATTTAGTAATAAGAGATCTTTATCTTGGTAAAAAACTAGTTTGTCAATTTTAATATTATTCTCATTTTTCAACTAAAGAAGATAGTTTAGTGGCTCAATCAGAGTTCTTGATTTAGGTTATAATTTTACTATTTATGCTACTTTCGCTATCAAATCAGAAACCAGAGAACTAATCAGCTTCAATTCCTCAAAAAAATCATAAACCGAATAATCTTTATTTTCAAGAATAGTTTTATGTTCCATATCTCATAAATAATCTTAATCCTCATCTATTAAACGACAATTGACATAAAAAAAGATGATCAAAAAAGGCAAGTAATTAATTTAAAGTCCCTTTGTAAAGGGACTTTTTTAGTTAAATCAAAACTAAAAAAAAGACTTTTTTAAAAAAATTTTAAGAAAGGAACTGATTAATAATGAGTGATGCGATGACAGAAATTTACCGTGGTACATATTTTAAAGACCGCAGTAATATTAAAAAAACCATTTATCCCAAGAAAAAAACAAACAAAAATAACCAATAATTGGTATCTTTATTATTAATGACTTAAAAAAACGTTGTGTAACAAACAGGGTACAGCGCGATTCCTTGATTAGGGTGAATGATATAAGTTTGTTTAATTTAAGAATTTTTTTAATAGTATAGAAAAATAAATATTTATTTTGATGTTCCTAAGTATGAAAAAGTGATAATTTGATTATTAAAATAGTCAATAATACAAAAAAATATAAAAATCTTTGAGTAATTTTAAAATAAGCGCTATCGGTTAATATTTTTTTGAAACGGTTTGGTGGCCGTAAAATCTTGATTGATAAAAATTTTGAATAACTTGGAGATTATTTTATATTGACTAATTTTTTTTTTATTATAAATAGAATAGGAATAACAATTAATAAAACTAACAATAAGAAAACATTATTTATTAAAACACCAAGCCATCCTTGAGAGAAATTATTATAAAAATTTAAATCAAAAAAATCATTAATTATTGAGCTGATATTACAGTATAAAAAAGGATTCATAAAATTATAAGGATATTTATAAAAACGTTGATTTTTGATCGAACCTAAAATTAAGGAATAAAAAAGATAAAACAAAGGATGGATTAAAGCTAAATAATGTTTAAGGCAAGGGGCCAAAAGAGGATTAACATAACAATTACTAAAATAAAAAATAGTAAATAATATCGGAATATAAGTATGTTCGCATAAACTCACTGTTAAAAATTCATATTTAAAATTTTCATAATCTACAAAAGGATCGGCGATTAAATTCCAAACGACGCCGGTTAATAATATATCAATTAAAACACAAAAAGCCCATAAAGAATAATTTTTATGATTTCGAAATTTAGAATTTAAAGTCCCAATACAAAATAAAAGAACTAAAAAATTACTTTGAAAAGTGAAATTATAAAAAGTATTATAAAAAGCGCCACTTATCAAAGTTAGTAAGTTTTGCTCTGAGTTATAATTACGAAAAGAATAATTATTTAATTTAATGAAATAAGTGGCACTTGAAAATATAATTAATATAATTAAAAAAACAAAAGCTTTACTAGATAATTTTTTTTTTGAATCATCAAACATAGATAAATCTTCCTTTTTTACAATTTAATATTTAATTGATTATCCTTATCATTATTTATATAAAGAATATTAAATATACATTTCTTTAATAAGTTAATATTTATATTACTAATAATTTTATAAAAAATTTCAAGAATTTAAATAAAAAATATTGAAATTTAAATATATCACTATTATATAATTTTATAAATTAAATATTTTAAAAAAAATTTATTTATTGAAAATCATAATATATTTTTTACGATTTATTTATCATTGTGAGTTTTGATATTATTTAAGTTTTCTTTGGTCATCTTTTTTTTGTTGACGTAATAGTTTGGTTAAATTGCTGCGGTTAATATCCTTATATCATAAGCGTAAATTTTCTTTGTTAATTCATTGGTCAATGATTTTTTGTTTTCGTTAATTACTTCTTTAAACATAATAATATAAAACAGTGATTTTTATGCAAAAATAAAGTAACTTTGTCCATGTCTTGATTATATTTCTAACAATCACTAATAGTTTTAATTAAAAATTATTATTTTTTATTTTTATCATTTTTTAATATTGAAAACTTCTATAATCAAAATATCACTGTATTAATATTTTTCGTATATATGTATTTGATAATTTATGAAAATTGTTTAAGCAAATAATAAAAAAATAAATTTTAGAATGTCTATTCAAATAGATTTATAATTAGAAAAATTTAAATTTAGATAACTATGTTTAATTATATTAAATATTGTTTAATATAGATAATATTTAAGAAACTTATTACGTAATAAAATAAAGTGAAACTTATTTAAATTAATTAAATGGTTTTAAAATAATTTATTTTTAATTATATTTAGAATAAAAAAATCAAAAAAATAACTTTTTATATAAAAAAATATATAATTTTTTTAAAAAAAGTTGTTATTTATAAAAATATTAAATATTATGTAAAAACCATGTTTTTTATTATAAAGTTTACTTCCTATAATATTAATTATGTAAACCATTGAATTAACCTTATGAAATTGACTATTTATCCTCTTGATTCATTTGAAAAGAGCAAAAAAACAAAAAAGTAACCAATAATTGGTATCTTTATTATTAATTACTTCAAAAAACGTTGTGTAGTAAACAGAGTGCGGCGCGCCCTTTGCCAAAATAAATTAGAAAAGATAAGCATAAGAAATCTCTTTTTATTTCTTTTAAAAAACAAAAAAAGATCAACTAATAAAGTTGATCTTGAACATAATTAACAGATTTTATTAATTGTAATACTTTTGGGGTGCAGTGCGATCTGACCTGGTTATTTTTTAAATACCGCGAAATTTAGGTATCTTTGGCATCCTAATCTTTTACCTTAATGTTTTATTTCAAGATTTTGAAAAAAGTAAAAATAAATTTTTTATCTTACTTATAATATTAATAAGCTTAATTAAATATGATTTTTTATAAAAAATTAATTTATATTATTAAATGCGGTTTTAATATTAATATTAAAAATAAAATTATTTTTTAATATTATTAAAATAATAAATAATTATTTTAATGATAATAATTTTAAAAATAAATTTTTCATTTTCCATTATTATGAAAATAAAATTTCAAAAAAAATATATAATAAAAATGTATTAAATATTTAATAAAATTTATATAACTATTAATTTTATCTTAATATATTAAATTTAAATAAAATAATATAAACTTTTTTTTCATTTGAGGAACCAAATTAATAATATTTTTTTCTATTAATATTTAAAAATATATATTTAAGAAAAAAATTGCAATTTAATCAAATTATTATTTCTTATAGATGGATTGTTCATGAATTTTTAAAAATATTCATTAATTTATAAAAAAATTATAAATATTTGTCAATTTCATTAGAAAGTTTTTTATCATATGAATTTTAAGTTCACAAAAATACAAATAAAAAAAATTAATATGATTTGTTTATTTATAATTTTCTTAGCTTTAATATTTATAAATAATCAAAAATCTTATATAGTTTACGCTGGTTCGAATTATTCAACCATCAAAAGAACAGAATCTTCTGAAATATTATTTGATTGTTTAGAAACTAAAATAGAAATTTTAAGAGACAAAATAGATCAATTTTCAAGGAAAAAAAATGAATTATTAAAAGAAATTGATACAGTAGACAAAGAATTGTTATCATTGAATTTAAAAATTAAAAATAAATCCCATTTTAATGTTTCTAAAAGTTTTTTAAAATATCAAATATCTTGTTTAAAATCAAAGAAAAATAATCTTAAAACAAATTTATATGATTTACATTTAGAAATAACAGAATTAGAACTTAAATTAAGAAAAAAATTAGATTTATTAACTAAAAAATAATGTTGTTCTTTTTAAAATTAATTTTATCATTTTACTAAAAGCAATAATTATCGATAAATAATTGATTAATCATCATCAAAATATTATTAATAACTTATATGTATCCTTATTATTTATAATAAATAAAAAATAAATTAGATAAAATCTCTTTTAAATAGTAAATCTTTAAATTAAATACATTTAATGTTTTATTATATTTATTTAAATAAAAAAAGACCCCCGCAAAAGGGTCTTTTATATTTAAGAAAAGAAAATTATTTTTATATTGATAATATTTTTAGTTATTGTCATTATTTAAAGTATATTTAAAAGATGTTGATAAATTTTTAGTTGTTCTTTTTGATTATTAACTAATTGTTCGTGATTTGTTTTTAATCTTAATAGTCTTTTTTTTCATCATCAGTAAGATTAACTGATTCTTTTAATGTTTTATTTATGTTTGTTATTGTGGTTGCATTATCATAAATTTTTTGTTTTAAATAGATAATATTTTCTTCAATAGTGAGATTATGTTGAGAAGGTTGATTGTTACTAGTTCCTGGAAAGTTTGGATTCATTGCCATAACTTGATTAATATTCATTAAGAAGAATAATCCTAAACAACTAATTAAAGAGGATGGCAAAAGATGTAATTTATTTTTTATTTGCATCATTTTAACTTATAACTCTCCTTTTATTTATCCCTCAGTTGAGGTGATATCGTAAAAGGAATTTTTGTTTTGAAATAATAGAATATTCACTGATTTCTTTCATGTATTTTTCTATCTTTTTTTATATTTTTCAATATTAACTAACTTATCTTGGTAATATTTTTATTTAATTTCTAATGTACTAATTTGAATATTAATATCTTTGATTTTAATAATTATTTCAAGTATTTTTTCTTTAAGTTTTTTTCAATTTTATCTTTATTACCTCTTCTATCATTTATCTTTTTCTAATAAAATTGTTTGTGGTTTTAAAACTGTTATTCGATTTGGAAAAGGATTTAATTACAAATTAGTATTGATCATATTCTTTTTTATATTTAATAAAATATTCATAATTTTTTATGAACCTTCTAACATTTGTTACCAACTCGTTTTCAATTCCGCAATTTTTTTCTTCGAAAGATAAATCAAGTAGTAAGAAAGCAGGATTAGAAGATTCTTGAAAAAGATCAGTTTTAATTTATTATAAACATACTGCAGTTGTTTTGATTTTAGGTGAAATAGGTTTTGTAAAAGATTGTGGATTAGAAGGAAGCGGTGCTTCTTCAGGTTAGAAAATCTCTTTTTTTTGTTCTAAAAAAGATAAAGGTGTTTAAGAAGAAATAACATTATGATAATTTTTATTAATCATAATTATAATTACTATTCCTAAAAATAACTATTATTTAAATAAAATATTTTTTTTATAAAAATTTTTTTTGATTCATAAAATTTCATAACCTTTCTGATAATAAAAGATATTATTATCAAATTTAGAAATTTGAATATATCACTATTATATAAATTTAAGAAAGAAATATTAAAAAAAATTAATAATGAAAATTTATTTCATCATTATTTATTGATAATTGGTTAATAGAATTGAGCATATTTTCTGTTTTTTTGTTCTAAGAAATATTTTTGATTAGGAACGTAACTAGTTTTTTTGTTTTAGTTCCTCTTTTTTTCTTAACATGCCTCGGCATCCAAAAGCGTTCATATAAAATTCAGCCCTTTGATAAAAGATAGTCTTCAATTATAAAATAAGCTTTGATCGAAATAATTTTATAGATGATAAGGATTATTTATGATTGATAACAGATGTTTATTTTTTTCTTTTTATAGGTTTGTGAGTTGATACAATATTTGGATCTGATGTATTTTTTTATTATTAGAGAACAATTTTGTTAATTTACTCATATTAATTTGAATTATTTTTTGGAAATATTCAATACTTTCGTCTAATGAGAAGCTGAGATATTTCCGAACTAAATAGCGATCAAGATGATCATTAATATTGTTAAAAGTTGTAACAAAATAAGGGGGGGCAGTGCGAGAAAATTGTGAAAGCCAGTAAAGGAACGAGGCTTCTAATCCTACATGATCAAGGTCAACCCCACCAATAAAACTCGTCAAGAGAAGGCCACCAAGAATTCCTTAAATGGCAAAGTTTAGATCCAAATTCCCAAGGCGAAAGCTAAAGAATATGGAGAGGAATATAATTGGTTAAAAAGGGGAAGGGTGAGACATGATGAAACATTAGCAGATAGAGACGAGTTAGAAATAATCCGGACCTATAAGACAATTGTTAGAGGAATTATCCAATACTTTTGTTTAGCTAACAATCTCGGGGGTCTTAACCCATTTAAATTATCTAGCGGAATATAGCTGTTTGAAAACGCTGGCAAGGAAACGGAAAACGTCAATTGCCAAAGTTCGAAAGAAATGTAAAATTGGTTCAACTTGGGGAATTTCTTATCTTAATAAAAGGGGAAACCCAATACGAACTATGGAATGTTTACACTTGGGACAAAATTAAAAAAATGCGTAATTATAAGGGAAATCCCGATATTACCATCAATAAGTATATTTTCCAAGGTCGTACCTATCTAACCGACCATCTAAAAGCGGAACGTTGTGAGCACTGCGATAAAACAACTCAACTACAAATTCATCACATTGGTACGGTCCGCAATGCGCACCACCAAAGTATCATGAATAAAAGAACAAAGGTATTGTGTGAAGATTGTCACCGCAAGATAACCAATCAACAAACACACGATATCAGAAAGAATAAGAACAATAAGAATAAATAGCTAATCAACCGTGAGGGGAAATTAGTTCTCGCAAGAGAGTAAATTATGGAAAGCCGGATGCTGGGAAACTTGCTTGTCCGGTTTGGACGGGGGCTGATTGTAAATAAAACAGCAAAGATAAATCTTTGAATAAAACGCAATTAATCTATCCGTATTATCATTATGAATATATATTAAATATAAAATTTATAATTTTTATTTTTAAAAAAAATGCATTTGGATAAAAAATCCTCTTATTCTAAGAGGAATTTTTATGGGTTTTAATTTTAATTATTTTGTTTATATAATTTTTATAAATGGTTTTAAATTGAAAGTTACTTTTTTGGTTTTTTGTGAAATGTTTTTGTAAATTTCATTTTTTCTTTCTTTTAATTGGATGTATTGTTGTTCTAATTTTAAAATTTCTTTTGTATCCGCCAAATTTAAATTAGGTTTTTTATGATTTCTAAAATAATATATTTGTTCTTCTAATTGTTTTTGTTGTATTGATAATTCTAATAATTTTATATTCATATTTTTATTATCGGAAATCAGTTCTTGTTTTTTTATCGCCATAACTTGATTATTATTTATCATTAATAATAACCTTAAAATAATAACTAAAAATAATTTTAAGAAACTTAATTTATTTTTTACTAAAACCATTGTCTATCACTCTTTTTATTGTTGTTATATTCCTCGATTGAGAAGAATGTATAAATATATTTAAATTAGCTATTTATATTTTAATATTAATTGTATATTTTTTTTTTTTTTTTTTTTTTTTTGAAAAATTAAATTTGATTTTTAAAAATTCTATTTGAGGTTAAAAAAATAATTATTTTTGATTCTATTAGAAATAAATTATGTTTATTTATCAATTTTAAAATCTTTTTAATAAAATATTAACTAATTATTGTCAAATAATAATTAATTATTAATATAACTTAATAAATTAAAAAAGTAAAACAAACAAAATATTTATTAATTTAATTATATTTTTAATATTAATAAGATAAATTATTATTTATAAAGATAGGTTTTATTATTTTTTTATGTTAAAATTTTTAACAGAAAGCAATTTTCATTAGAAATGAAATAATTTAAAAATGAATAAAATAATAAACAAAAAATTCTTAATAATATTTTTATTACTTATTTTTATTTCAATATTTTATTATCTTTTAACTGTTAAAAAAAATAATTTTTTTATTTTTAATCATCTTCAAAATCATAATTTAGCTCATATTCCTAAAATACTTCAAAGACAACCAAAATCTGAATCTAAAAAAGAAGAAAACTTAAAAATTTTAAATAAATATTATCATTTATTACGTTTTATAGAAAAAATTTATATAAAATATCAAAATAAAGTTGAAAAAATTGATAAAGAGTTAAATTTATATCAAAAAGATTCTTTGAATTTAAATAAAGAGTTACGTCATTATAAAAATTTAGAAAAAATTTTTAATAACAAAATAGTCCAAATCACAAAAGAATTAGATTTGCAAAAAAAAACATTAATAGAACATAAAATTTATTCTTTTAAAAAATCTTCTTTAATGATAGAAGAGCAACATCTTCAAGAATTGAAACAAAAACATGATGACATGAAAAAAATAATACAAGCCAAAAAAGATCAAATTCAACAGACAAAAATAAAAATAATTGAATTGGCAAAAGCTAAAAATATTTATTATGAAACACTATACAATTTAAGCGGTTACCCGGAATCCCAAACTTTAAGCAAACTAACCCATCGCCAGCAGTTGATCAACACTAAAAAATTAATAACGATTCCTGAAAAACAAGAGTAAACAATAAACTAAGAAGCCAAAAATATAAGAAGATAATCTCTTTTTTGTACACTACTAGCAACCAAATAGTTCAGAGGAAACTAAAATAAAAAAGTTATTAAATTTATCATTAATAAACTTATTTTTTTGATTTAGAGAAGAAAATTTTGTAATAGATATCAAATAGATAAATCTAGACTATAGAAATGCTGATAATCTATTTTTATTAACTGACAAATTCGAATAAATAAATATCATATTTATCTTTGATTTTGATTAATTTTTTCTTCTTATTTACTAAAATTATCATATGAGATAATATAACATCAATGTAATATTATTTAAATTTAGAAAAACACAAATAATTCAAAAATTAATGACAAAAAAATCAATAATAATCCTGAAATAAATCAATTATTATGCTTGAAATAAAATTTCAAAATGATATTTACTTGAAATTTGTCATTGATGAACAAAATATATGAAAGTCTTCGAGTTCGCTATCCTTCTATTTATTATGAATTACAAAAAAATGATAGTTTTGTATTATCTAACAAGTTTAAATCATGTTCTATTGAAAAAATAAAAATAATCTTAAAACATTCGGAAGACATTGAAAATATTTTAATTCAAGTACACTACCAAAAAATAAAAACAATCAAATAGAATTTAGTATTCCTTATATGATGCTTTTAACATATAATCAAATAATTGAAATTTTATTAGATAAATATGGAGAAGTTCTTGGAAACTATTTCTTGAACCGGACATGTACTCAAATAAATGAATATATTAAAAGATCTTCAGAAGGTTTACAAATACATCATATTAAAGAAAATGAAATGAAAGGATTATCTAATCCTGAATTTGCTCAACAAGCTCCTTTTAGTTATCAGATGGGGTATAATTTGGTTTATTGTAATTTACTAGAACATTTTTTGTTGCATTGTAAAATTTGGGATCATTCAACTAACCCATTACAAATTGATGTAGAAAAAAATGGAGCTAAAATATTGTTAAATGAATTAAAAAAAATTCATTTTGATAATGCTTGGCAATATCAAAATTATAAACGTAAAGCGGCTCAAACCATTTTTTTCAAAAAAAATAATTTTTTCAATTCCGTAGATTTTTTATAGTTTTACACATAATTAAATCTTGATAAAATATTGAGTAAAACCGGGTTTATAAACAAAAAAACTAAACCATTATTTATTATTTAATCCTGGTAAATTTTTTAGGTGTTCCAAAGTTTAGACACTTTTTAATTTTTAAAAAACTCTTTAAGACTAACTTGATAGTTAGTCTTTTGTGTTTTAAAAATTAAAAAAATTCTTCTTTTTCTCAAAATATTTCAGAATAATTCTAACTTTACAAAAATTATTTAAAAATTTTAAAAATTAAAATTTAATTTTTTTAATATTAGCAAACCTTAAATAATTTTTTTTCAAAGGATTTAAATTGTTCTCAAAAGTGATTTCCGCAAAGTGATAAATTAATTAGCATAATAGATTAAAAATATGGAAAAATATTTAGGTTTACCAATGTCTTCGATAATAATTAATTCATATAAAAACAGAAAATTTTTACTGTTAAATAATAAATTAACTAAGAAAATATTCATTTTTCAATTAATTTTATTTAATATAAGATTCCCAATTTAATATAAGATAAAAAATCATATTTATTAAGAATAAAAATTGCCAATTGGGAATTGCCATTATTTTGATTAAATATTTTTTAATATTTTTCGACATTACAGTTAATGATGAAAATAAATAAATAATCAATGGACCTCCCAGAATTAAAGTAGACCAATAATTTTTTATAAACGGAATTATAATACTGGTTGCATTTAATAATTTTAAAATAATTTTTCCTAAAAAATATAGAAAAAATAGATCAAGAATAATTTTTAACCATCTTTTAGAATGGTTGTAAAAATATAGAAATTTATCCGAAAATTGAGTAGAATTAATTAAAATTATATCATTAAATGAAACAAAATTATTAGTCTTAAAAAGATATTTATAATAAAATTTTTTTAAAATTTCATCAAAAGAATATTTAAAATTAGAATTATTAAGATTAGGTTTACGCAAAGAATAATTACGGATAACTTTTTTTATTAAAGGAGAATAAGATCGATCTTGAAGATTATTATTATTTGATAATTTGTGATTTGTTAAATTTAAATTAATACCAAAAATATCTTTTTCATAAAAATTTTTATTTTTTTGTAATAAAAGTAAATAATCATATTCAAAATCATTTGATCTGAATAGAGAACGAAAAAAACCATTTTCTAATAATTTAATTATTAAATCTACATGTTGACCAGATTTTAGCCTAATTATATTTTGATGATATTCGAAATCTTTATTTAAAGAACTCAAGATATTTTCATCACCAAATATAATAATTTTACCTTTAGAGGATAATGAATTTAACATCATTGGATAAATATTTTTTTGAAAAATTTCTCTTCTTTTTTCGTTATGTAAAAATTCTTGGTAATGATTTTCATAATATTTGGATAATGTATTACCATCACAAATAATTAAATCTAATGTTGGAAAACAAAATTTTTTATTTTCGACATCAACACAAAGTAATTCTTGATTTTTTAATAATAAATTCATACGAGCTAAACTAAAACCTATAGGACGATAACGGGTAAATAAATTATTATTATAATCTGAGATAATACAACCACCATATATATTACCTTTAAAATTTTGATTATGATGTATTTCTAATGCGGTAACAATTTTATTTAATATTAATCCCAAATCATTATCACAAGTCATATCATAAATATTGGCATTTATTAATAATTCTGATCTAACTAATTCAGGTATTAAATGATTAAAAAAATCTAAATTTAGAATCTTTTTATTAGTACTATTTTTTTGTTTTTGATGTTCTTCGATAATATATTGAAATAATTGGTTTAAATTATGAATCGGTATTTGATTAATAATCAACATTATATTCGAAATAAAATTAGGGTCTAATAAAACCAAATTATTTTTATATAAATTTATTTCTCTAAATAAATATTGATATTTATTGTTATTAGAAATATCAATATTATAAAAAGCTTCATGTAAGTTATCAATTAATTCTGCTTCGGTTAATTTTTTATTTATTAATTGGTTAACCAAAGAAGACCAAAATAAATTTACAGGTAAAATAAAATGATTACTAATATTCGTATCCTGAGAATCTTCATATAAATGTTTTTGTTCATATTGGTATGACAAATATTTAAAAGTAATTAAACTGCAAATAGATTCTTGAATATAATGAAATGTTCGCGAATGTTTAGCATATTTTTGTAACAAATGAATTAATTGTTTTTCAGGAACAATACTATCATTTAATAACATTAATTTTAAAATTCCATTTCCGCTATCTTTATTTATAAATAGCTATCTTTTTTTATCATCTAAAAAGGAATTTTCGTTAATATATGTTGTTCTTAAAAATAAATAATAAATTTTTATTATAACTTTAATGTATATTATACTAAAGACAAAAATAAAAATCCATCAAATTGAAAAATATGGATTCATAATTTATAAAATTAATTTAATATGAAATTAATTTCACTAGATGAATCATAAACTTCATTATCTAATGAATCATAACTAATGAATCATAAGTTTCACTATCACTATCTAATGAATCATAAGTTTCACTATCACTATCTAATGAATCATAAGTTTCACTATCTGATGAATCATAATTTTCTTTTTTTGGTGAATCATTATTTTCTTTATCTGATGATTCCGATAATAATGCTTTTGATTTATCATTATCCTTCGTTTTATCAACTTCAGTATTAAGCATTTGTGAATCTTTTATTTCTGTATTACTATTGGTTTCGTAATTTAGTTGATCTTGGATTTGTGTTTTTTCATTATAATTTTTAATAAATTGATTATTTTTGATTTTATTTAATTTATTATTTAAAGATTTAAATTCATTTTCTGTTTTTGTTATTGTTTTTTTAATTTGTATGTTTAAAGAAACATAAATTATAATTAACATTGTTGTGATAAATATTAAATAAATAAAATTAATCAAATATAATAATGTTTTATTATTTTTTGTTTTTTTTGTTTTTTTCATTTTTATAACCTAACCTATAATAAAATAATTCTATTGATTTAATGAATTTTTAATATTTTTAATATTAATGATTATTTACTCATTATTTTAAGACGATAAATTATTATATATATAATAATTTTTATAAAAAATTAACCTTAAAATATTTGTTTTAATTTAAATAATTTGTTTTTTGAAAAAAATTATTCAAATATTATTTATATATTTATTAACAAAAAGTAAATTTTATTTCTTTTTTATTAGTATTATGATCTTTATTTAAAAAATATTTTTGATAAAAATAAAGAAAAAATATCACATTTAATGATAAATATAACTAGATAATACTTTTTTAGTTGGAATTAATTAGTTAATATGAATTTTTAGTATTTCAATAAAATGTTAAAATTTAATTTTATATATTTAGAAAAAATCACGAATAAATATTAAAAATAAATATTTTAATAATAAAAAAATTTTACAATTTTAAAAAAAATTGAACAAATTTTATCAAAAAAAAATATGAAAAAATAGTTAATAATTTCAAAATCCAGTAATTTTTATAATTCTATTCTTAAGTTAATGCAATAAATAATAATTAATTTTAAAATATAAAAGATAGAATAAATTTTATAACGCGAAATTTAATATAAATCGTTAAAATTATCCAAAAATAAATTAATTAATAATAAATTTAATTGGATAATATTTTATTAATTAATAAAGAAGCTAACCAAAATCCATTTATAATAAATTTTATTAAATATAATTATTTCTTGGAATAAATAAATTTTTTATATCAATCAATTCCAATTTTTTATTTATTTTTATAAATTAATTACTACACTTTTTGGCAATTATTTTATGGTATTATCAATATTTTTAATTATATTAATTTTATTTTATAAAAAAGAAGCTAAAAACATTGTGATTAAAATCAAAATATATTGTTTTAAATTTAAAAATTAAAAAAATTGACAAATTTTTTTATTATTAATTATATTTTGTTGCCTAATCATAAAAAATTGAATTAAAAAATTTTTTTATATTACTTATGTAAAAAAATTTTAATTTAATTATTAATTTTTATTTATCATCCTTCATTAACAAAAAACCTTATTAATTTTTTTATTAGTTAATATTTATTGTTGTGTTCGATGGCATTTTCATAATATAAAAATAATAATACCAATAAAAAGCTAAATAAAAAAATATTAAATTAAAATACTATTTTTTTATTTGGCCATTTTATGTTAAAAACTCTTTTTAATTTTATTTTTGTATTTAAAAAAATATTAAATATTTTTATATGTTGAACAAAAATTTATTTTTATTTATGAAATTATATAAATCGTTAATATTTGTAATTGTCCATATTTTAAAAATATAATTTTAATAATAAACACAAAATTATAAATATATAAAATTTTTGCATTTAATATTAATTAATACTTAATATTAAGAATTATTTAATTTTTCATTAATTTAATATTCATTATTAAAAATAAATTATCTTCTTATATATTTTTATTTTTAATAAATCAATTTTACCAAAATAAATTTTAAAAAGCAAAATTTAATTTAAATATTTTAAACATTTTATGTTATAATTATCAATAAATTTTTATTTTAATTCTGATTAGAATAGTTAAAAAATTCGAAAAAAACTTGAATATGGCGAAAATAAAAAAAATATTTTTCCTTATTATTATTGTAGTATTATGGTATATTTTAATGTTTAAAAATATTTTTTTAATACACAATAACTTAAAAAATAAATTAGATCAACAAAAAATACAAATACAAAAAAATTCTGAAATCAATGTTAGCGATCAAAAATATACAATCAAAGAAAATTCACAAAATTTTAAAGATAAAAATTTATTAGATTTTATAGAAAAAATTTATTTGCAACTTCAGAATAAAATTCATACAATCGATGATGAATTAAAAAAATGTCAAACAAAAAATTATAATTTGAATGAACAATTTGTGCATAATTATAAAAAATTAGAAGAAATTAACCAAAAAATAAGTCAAATAACAAATTCATTAAATAAAAAACAACAAACGTTAATTCAAAATAAAATTTCTACTTTTAAAGTAGATTCTTTAACGCCACTGCAACAACAAATTCACCATCTTAGAAAAAAACAATCACAATTAGCAGAAGAAATAAAAAATATTAAGATTCAAATAAAAACAATAAAAAAAGATAAAATTGACTTAGAACAAGCTAAATCTATTTATCATTTGGTACTATACGAATTAAGCCAATACAATAATAATATAACTATAACTATCGAAAATTAATAGTTTTAACTAACAAATATATTTATTTTAAATATTAATTCGGATTATTTTTAATCTTAAATTACTAATTTTATTTTTCAAAATTTACTTTTATATTTTTTTACTAATTAAATTTAATTATTTATATTCTAGTTAAATTAAAGAGATGATGTAAAATAGTATTAAAAAACAAATCCAAATTATTTTTATAACATAAAAATAGTTCTGGATTATTTTATGTATTTTAAATTAAATTGGTTAATTAAATTTGTTATATTTTGATTAAAAATTAATTATTATAATTTTAATTTATTTTTTAAAGTCTTCAATATATAATTAATTTTATTAATTTTTTTAAACAATAATTTTCGTATTTAACTAAAATATAACCCAATAATTAGATAACTATTAATAAGAATTGGATTAATTAGCAGGTTTTATTAGATATTTGCGATATAAGCAATTAGTAATAATCCTAAAAGTAAAAAAATATTATAAAAAAACATTATAAAATGATCGTTAATCTTTAAAATAATAAACAAAAAGTTATATTCAGAGATTTAAATAAAAATGTGCTATTAAAATACAACAAAATGCAATCAATTTTTTTAAATTTAAAATTTTAAAAAGTATAGTAGTCAAATAAATTGATTAAAATAGTGAATAGATATAGTTAAATTAGGATAATTTCCCAATAATAATACAACCTTAATTAATCTAAGAAATATTAATTATTAAAAAATTAATATTTAATATTAAATTTTATATTAATAAATTATTAAAAAAATTTATCCAAATATAATAGTATATTTGTATATGACTATATCAATAAATTAACAAAAAATATTAATTATATGTCAATTGTTAATAAAGTATTAAAGTGACATCCTATCAAAGCTAAAATTATATTAATAATAAAATTTTAATTTTTAACAATAGCTTTTAATTATAAATAATGAAAAAATACCATGTTTAAAACAATTAAAATATTAAATTATAATTTTCATTTTTATTAACTAAAAAATTAATAAACTTTGATCAATAAATTAAATATATTTAACCCGGGGATTAATATCTTGAAAATTAATAAAAATTTTTTTAAAAGGAAACAAATATGAAATTTATTAAATTATCAAAAAAAAAATTAATATTTGTAATTATTATTTCAATAATATTATTATTGATAATTTTAACTAATATTGATTTATTAAAATCAAAAAATCAATCTTATCAAAAATCTCATTTATCTTCTGATCAATTAAAACAACTTAATTTATCTCAAAATTTATTTTCATCTGAATTAAAAATTAATAATTATGACAATTCTGGAAATGTTAAATCTTATATTTTTTCAAAAGATTATAAGAGTATAAATGAATTTTTAGATAATATTACTGAACAAGATAAACCAGAAATTCAATATATTAAAAAATTATTTTTAATATATATATCAGAATTAAATTATATTAATAATTCAATAGAAGATTATCAGAATGAAATTATAAAACTTAAAAATAAATTAGATTTTATCCCTATCACAATAAATTCATTAGAGCAAAAAATTGAAAAATTACAAGAAAATCGAAAAGAAATTAACAATAATATAAATATTAAAAAAATACAACAACAAAATAAAAAAAGCGAATTACAAACACAAGGTATAACTGTTTATAATAATCAAGAAATTAATAATATAGAAAAACAAATCGCAAAATTAATAGCACAAAAAGAATCAACCTTAAAACAAATAAGTTCCATTAGATTAGAAAAACAAAATTTACAAAATCTTGAAATAATAGTGCATCAAAAAATAAAATTATACCAGGATCAATATATAAAATTAAATTCCTTATTAAATCAAAAATTTCAACTTTATATGCAAAATTTTTTTATATTTAAAGATTTATATATAAATTCAAAATCTAATCAAAATTAAAAATAAAAACATATTAAATTTAATATATAAAGGATAGTTATTTTTAATTTAATTATTTTTTAATTCTTAAACAAATACGAAATATATATTTTTTTGTTATGTCTTAAAAATTAATAAAAAAAATAAAATCATTAAATTATTATATTATTATTTGAATTTTATATTTGAGTTTTAATGCTAAATAATTTATTAATAATTAATTATTCAGATTAACTTTAAAAGTTAATCTTTATTATTTTTTTATAAGAAATAAAAAATTTAATATGTATAAAGTTATCAAGTTACTTTGATAGTTAGCAAAGTAAATTTTTAATTTTATTTTTATATCATTTATTAATCTAATTAAAAAATTTTAATTTAGTAATTGAAATAATTTATAATAAATTTATAAATATAGAGTATCGAATATAACTTAGTTAAATTCAAAAAGTTTATAAAGGAAGAATGTCAAAAAGTCGATTATAAAACGCTTTAAAATTAAAAAATATTAAATATTTAATAAAATAAATAATTATAAAATAATACTAAAATATTAAAAAAAAATTATTTTCATAATAAAAAATAAGATAAAAAACATTTAAATGAAAAATATTACCAAATCAATAAATATAATAAGCGATGAAATGTTTTAAAAAATATCAAAATTATCATGAAAATTAAATAAGATTTTTAATAGTTATGTTATATTAATTTATTTAAAATATTTAATTATATTATATAATATTAATATATTTATTTGTAATTATCTACAAAAATCATTAGCAATATTAAAAAGGGATATTGAATTAACAAATTAAAAATAATTATAATAAATACCCCCCAAATAAATCCTTCTCTAAAGTTAACTATCTCTATATAAAATATTTAGTTAAAATTTAAATAACAAGGGGTATAAATTTTTTATGTTGCAATTAAAAATCAAATTAACTTTATTTTATTCAACTTTATTTATTGTTGGTTTTGGATTTTTATGTATTTCTAATAATAACCAAGTTATAGCAATGAATAATAATAATTTATACCAAAATAATTATGTTATTCAGGATGTTAATATCCATGAATTTAATGAATTAGAAAATTTATTATTACAATATAATGCTATAAACCAACAAATTAATAATATTTTGAATAATTTCCAAGATATAGATGTTAATCATTTATTAAAAGAAATTACCGAAATACATAACAAAATAACAACTATTCAAAGAAAAAAAATACATTTTCAAGAACTAATATTAAGAGTTTTGGATAATAAAATGACAATAATCGAATTAGAAAGAAAACATTCATCATTAATACAAAAAATGATGGAATCTATAGATATTATGGACTTTTATGTTAATCAAACGCAAATTAATAAATTACGAAATATTCAAATCAAAATCGATCAAAATCGACAACAAATGATGCTTATTAAAAATCAAATGTACAATTATCAAAATCAAATAAATAATATATAAAGAAATTGCCAATTTAAAATAATATTAATTTATATATACTATAAATAATTTGTAATAAATATTATTTTTAACATAAAAATCCCTTTTCTGATGCAAAAAAAGGGGATTTTTATTTTTTATTATTAATTTTTTTTAAAAATTAAAATATCAAAATATTATAAAAAATAATAAATAAAATATTATTAATTTTTTTAAAAAATATTTTAAAATGTAAAATAAATATAGAAAAATTTTTTTATTTTCGTGATTTTATTATCACTAACAATTACCAAAAATTAAATTTAATATACCTTGATTTATAACAAAAATAACACCTATATGAAATTATGTTAATAATAAAACTTGCCTTTTTATTGTTTTTCAGTTATTATAAGGTTAATATTAAATTCAACAAAATTACTAAATATTTTTTATTTTAAAATAAATTAAATTGGCATCTGTATATGGTGCCTTTTTTAGTAAAAAACTATTTAAATCAATAAATAGGATGGATAATTTAAAATTATTTAATTTTCTAAAAAATATTTAAATATGGTTATTAAACGAAATATGTCTTTAAAAATAACAAAAAATAAAATTAATGTTCTTTTATTAACTAAAATTAATAATTTGCCTCGAAAACCTGGTTGTTACTTATTTAAAAATTGTTATAATAATATTATTTATATCGGAAAAGCCAAGAATTTATTTTCAAGAATTAAAAGTTATTTTTATTTAAAGAATCATAATTCAAAAACTAGTAATTTAATTCAAGAAATATGCGATGTAGAATATATTATTACTCATAATGAAGTAGAAGCTTTTATATTAGAAGCTAATTTAATTAAAAAACATATACCGAAATACAATTTTAAACTGTTAGATGATAAAAATTATGCTTATATTGAAATTACTAACGAAAAACACCCCCGTTTAAAAATTTCTTATTATAAAAAAGTTCCTGAAAAAACTAGAGTATTTGGTCCTTATCCATATAATAATAGCATGAAAGAAACAGTACGTTTATTGCATAAAATTTATCCTTTAAGACGTTGTCAACCGATTTCTAAAAAACCTTGTCATTATTATCAAATTAATGAATGTTTAGGTCCTTGTTGTCCTAATAATAAATATATTGATTATTCTTTGAATATTAGAGGAATTAATGATTTTTTACAAGGAAAAAATAAAAATATTTTTAACAAAATTAAAAATGAAATTAAACAAGCTATTAAAACATTAAATTTTGAAAAAGCACAAGAATATCAAAAAATTTTAGAACATTTAAAAAATATTACTATTAAACAATTTATTGAATTAAAACCTAATCTAAGCTGCGATATTATTGGTTTTTGTTTTAATAAAAACGAAATTTCTTTGTATATTTTCAAAATGTATCAAGGAAAAATTCAAGAACATTATCAGATAGTATCGGAATATATCGATGATCCCATTGATAATATGATTACTTATTTACATTTATATTATCAAAACAATTTATTACCTAAAAAAATTATTTTAAATCCGGATTTAATTACAAAAAAACCCGAAATAAAAAAAATAATTAATACTAAGTTTTCAGTAAAATTTAACACAGAAGAAAAACAAATAAAAGAATTAGCTCAAAAAAACGCAGAAGAAAATTTAAATAAATATAATTTATTATATAGCGCTAAATTAGAAGCTACAACAATAGCTTTAAGTGAATTATCAAAATTGTATCAAAAAAATATTAATTATATTGAAGTTTTTGATATTTCGCATTCTTTTGGTAAATATTTTGTGAGTGGCATTATTGTGTTTAAAAATTATCAATTACAAAAAAAATCTTATTGTGCTTTCCGTATTAAACAAACTTACCCAAATGAATATAATTCTTTAGCAGAAGCTATTGAACGCCGATATCAAAAATTAATTAATCTTAATTTACCCCTTCCGGATTTAATTTTAGTTGATGGCGGCATAGGGCAATTTAATATTAGTCAAAAAATTTTAAAAAATTTCATAAAGGAATTTAATTTAGGTGCTTTAAAAAAAAATAATAAACATCAATTGGAAAGTTTAATTTTATCTAATAAAGAGATTTTATTAAATAAAAAAAGTTTTTTATTTCGTTTTTTATTTTTTTTAAGTGAAGAGGTTCATAATTTTACTATCAATTTTCACAGAAAAATCAATAATCAAGAAAATATTGGCAATCTTATTTAATTTAAAATTAAAAAAATATTTAAATTTTACATATTATAAAGGATATTTATGGATAATCAAAATTTTAGTTATTTACAGGATAAAATTATAATTAAAGGTGCTCGAGAAAATAATTTAAAAAATATCGATGTTGAAATTCCCAAATTTAAGTTAGTAGTTTTTACTGGTATTTCAGGTTCTGGAAAAACTTCTTTAGTTCAAAATATTTTATATCAAGAAGGTAAAAGAATTTATTTAGAATCTTTAAATTTTTATGATCGTAAATTTTTTCAATTTGCAAAAAAACCTAATATTAATTTTATTTCAGGTTTAGCTCCAGTAATTAATATTGAAAAAAAAAAAATTGTTAATAATTCTAAAGATACTGTTGGCACTATTACAGAAATTTATCATTATTTACAATTAATTTATGCGCATATAGGTGTTTATTACGATATACAAAATCATCAACCTTATCAAAAATATAATATAGAACAAATAATGAATAAATTATTAAATTTTTTTAACAACCAAAAAATTATAATTTTATCTCCATTACATGATAATCAAAAAAAGATATTTCATTCAATCATTTTAAAGTTAATAAAAGAAGGTTTTAATCGTTTTTTAATTAATAACAATTTTTTTACCTTTAATAACATTAAAGAAATTGATTATTTAGAAATAAATGAAATAAATAATATTTTTATAATTATTGATCATTTAACTATAAACAATCAAATAAAAACACGTTTAATTTCTTCTTTAGAATTAGCTATAAAATTTAATAAACAGAAAATATTAATTATGTTACCAAATCAACAAATAATATCTTTTGATTTAGATTATAATGATGGCAAAAACTCTTTAACTCAATTAGAAAATAAAATGAATTTATTTTCTTTTTATAAAAAAAGAGGAATTTGTAATCATTGTAAAGGTTTAGGCAGTATAATGATTTTTGATGAAAAATTAATTTTAGATCAAAATAAATCTATTTTGGATGGAGCTATATTGCCTTTTGAACAACAAAATAATCCGACAGAAAATATTCAAGACAAATTAAAAGGTTTTTTAGATACATATAAAATTGACGTTAATTTGCCTTTAAACCGAATGAATAAATTTATCATTAATATTTTATTATATGGTCCTGATAAATTACCTAATGAAAGTTTAAAATTTCCTATCGGAATTATTCCTATTCTAGAATATTATCAAACAAATTTTGCTAATTATGATAATATTCAAAATTGGTTAAACCAATTTAAATCTTTAACTGTATGTCCTGATTGTTCTGGAGCTAGATTAAATAAATATGCTTTATCTTATCAAATTAATAACAAAAATATTTATGAATTAACCAATTTAACTGTCAATGAATTATTAAATTTTCTAGAAAATATAACATTAAATTCGATAGCCAAAATCAATACCCAAGATGCCTTGACAGCTATTAAGAAACGTTTAAATTTATTAAAAAAATTAGGTTTAGAATATTTAAATTTAAATCGAAATATTAGTTCTTTATCCGGGGGCGAAATACAAAGAATTAAATTAATTAATCAGCTTGCTTCTCGATTAACAGGAGTTATTTATATCATTGATGAACCATCTGTCGGTCTACATCCATATAATAATATTCAACTAATCAAGATTTTACGTCAATTAGTAAATCTAGGTAATACTGTATTAATTATAGAACATGATCAAGAAATTATATTATCTGCAGATTATATTATTGATTTAGGCCCTGAAGCTGGTAATAAAGGTGGTAATATTGTAAGTTATGGAAAAATAAATAATATTTTAGAAGATAAAAATAGTTTAACAGGTAAATATTTAAAAAAAATTTATTCTTTTGAAAACATAATAAAACCAAAAATATCTTCTACAAACGTTATTCAAATAAGAAATGCTTGCGTTAATAATTTAAAAAATATTAATATTGATATACCTTTAAATATATTCGTTGTGATTACTGGTTTTTCTGGATCAGGAAAATCAACTTTACTTAATGAAGTTATATATAAAGGTTTAAAAAAAATTAAAAATTCTACAAATATTACACCTGGTTTTAATCAAGTTATTTTTTCAGAAAATCAAAATAATTTCAAAGATATTATTCATATAGAATCGCCAAATTTTAATAAAATTATTAAATATCATTTAATTAATTATTTAGGAATTTCAGAAATTGTTAGTAACTTATTTTCTCAATCTCCTGAAGCAAGAGCTAAAGGTTATAACAAACGCCGTTTTATTTTAAATTCTGTTTCTGCTTTTTGTCATGCTTGTCAGGGAGAAGGTGTTAAAAAAATCTTTATGGGTTTTTTACCTAATATTATAATTACCTGTGATCAATGTCAAGGTAAAAGATTTAATTCTGAAACCTTAACTATTAGATATAAAAATCAAACTATTGCTAATATTTATGACATGAATATATCCGAAGCATATATTTTTTTTCATAATCATAAAAAAATTAAAATTGTTTTAGAATTGTTAATTAGCGTAGGATTAAATTATTTAAAATTAGGTAATAAATTAGATAATTTATCAGATGGCGAAAAACAAAGATTGATTTTAATTAAAAAAATATATAAAAATTATTTTTCGAAAAATATTTATATATTGGATGAACCGACAAAAGGATTACATTTTTTTGAAATTGAAAAATTAATGTCTTTAATACGTACATTAATTAATCAACAAAATACAGTAATTATGATTGAACATAATATAAATATTATTAAAAATGCTGATTATATAATCGACTTAGGACCTCAAGGAGGAAAAAATGGTGGTTATATTGTAGCTAAAGGCGATATAGAAGAAATTATCAATAATCCGGATAGTTATACTGGTCAATATTTAAAAAAAATAAGGGATAAATCTCATAATGAAATTTAAATTAAAAAGTTTATATAAACCGAGTGGTGATCAACCTCAAGCTATTAAACAATTATTAAATAATTTTTATAAAGGGGAAAAGGAGCAAATAATTTTAGGTGCTACAGGTACTGGAAAAACTTTCACCATTGCTAATATTATTAATCAACTCAATAAAAAAACTTTAATAATTGCTCATAATAAAACTTTAGCGGGACAAATTTTTAATGAATTAAAAGAAATGTTTCCTGAAAATAAAGTGGAATATTTTATTTCTTATTATGATTATTACCAACCAGAATCTTATGTTGTATCTCGTGATGTTTATATCGAAAAAGAAAAAATTATTAATGAAGAAATAGTAGAATTACGTCATAATACTATTAACGCTTTAATTGATAATAATGATGTTATTGTAGTATCATCTGTATCTTGTATTTTTGGAATTGGAGATATAGAAGATTATAAAAATTCTATTTTATATTTACATCAAAATCAAAACTATCCTATGGATGCGTTATTTAAAAAATTAATAGAATTACAATATTGTAGAAATGATTTACAATTAAAAAATGGTAATTTTCGTGTTCATGGTAACATTTTGGATCTTATAAATTCTAATTTAAAAAAAGAAGCAATTCGTTTAATTTTCGAAGATAATAAAATTCAAAATATTCAAATTTTAAATATGATAGATGGCACTATTGTTAAAGAATTAACTAAAGTGATCATTTTTCCTGCTTCTATTTATGCAACTAATCCTAAAAAATTAAAAGAAAGCATTAAAAGAATTAAAATAGAATTAACTAAACGGATTAAATACTTTAAATCCCAAAATCAAATTTTAGAAGCTCAAAAAATTGAAACAAAAACTAAATATGATCTAGAAATGTTAACAGAGTTAGGTTATTGTAAGGGTATTGAAAATTATTCAAGACATATATCTTTAAAAAAAAAAGGGGAACCTCCAACTACTTTAATTGATTATTTTGGTTCAGATTTTTTAATTATTATTGATGAATCTCATATTACTATTCCGCAAATTAAAGGTATGTTTTTTGGAGATTACTCGCGGAAACAAAAATTAATTCAATATGGGTTTCGTCTACCTAGCGCTTTAGATAATAGACCATTAAAATTTAAAGAATTTGAACAAAAAATAGATAAAATCATTTATTTATCAGCAACACCAGGAAAGTATGAATTAAACAAAAATATTCCTATAGTAGAGCAAATAATTAGGCCAACTTTTATTTTAGAGCCTCAAATTGAAATTAGATCAACTCAAAATCAAATGCATGATTTATTTGAAGAAATAAAAAAACGCCAAATCAAAAATGAAAAAGTTTTAGTAACTACTATCAGCATTAATTTTAGTGAAGATTTAAGTTTTTATTTAAAAAAAATGGGTATCAAAGTGACTTTTTTACATAGTAAAATTCCAGCTTTACAACGTTTACAAATTTTACAAAAATTACGTATGGGAATTTATGATTGTTTAATTGGAGTTAACTTATTAAGGGAAGGTTTAGATTTACCGGAAGTTTCTTTAATGATTATTTTAGACGCTGACAAAGCTGGATTTTTACGAAATGAAAGTAGTTTGATTCAAATAATTGGTAGAGCTGCTCGCAATATTCAAGGCCAAGTAATTATGTATGCAGATAACATTACAGATGCTATGAAAATAGCTATTGCCGAAACCAATAGACGACGAATTATTCAGCAAGAATATAATCAAAAATATCATGTTAATCCTCAAATTATTAATAAAAAGATAAATATTAATAATTTTAGTCAAAATCATCAAAAAGATTTTATGAAGGAAATCAATCTTGATCCTAAAAATGTTACTAAAAAAGAATTAATTAAATTAAAAAAATTAATGAAAGAAGCGGTTAAAAAATTAGATTTTGATAAAGCCATTTTTTATAGAGATTTAATCATTTCAATTAATAAAAATAATTCCATTTTATAATGATTTTAACATTATAAATTTTATAATTTATTTATTCTAATTCATAAAAAGAATATAATTTTTTTTGTAATTTGTCTTTTTGTTTAGCTAATGTTTCATTAGAATGTTTAACAAAATTGAATTTAATATTTTCGAAGTTTTGAAAACGTTCTTGGTTAAATTGATATTGTTTTTTTAAATTATTAATTATTAATAACGATCTGTTTTTATCGATATCATTCGATTTTTTTGATAATTTATCTTCTAATGTTTCAATTTTTGATTTTATTAACTTTTCTTTGTTCATTAAATTATTAATTTTAAAATCTAAATTATCAATATAATTTTTATCTCTTTTAATTTTAACTTTTAAAAAAAAACTCCATTGATTTTTTATTTTGTTAATTATTTTTTCTTCTTCGTCAGTATTGTTTGCCATTGATAATGTTTTATCACAATTTTGTTCAAAAATATATTTTTGTATTGTTTCGAAATCTTTTAAATTAATTTTAAATTTATAAAAATCTGAAGAAATTTTTTCTTTTTTTTCAGTATTATTTGATGTTTCGGCAATATCATTTTTTAAAATTTGCGATAAATATAAATTAATATAATCGCTTTTTTTTATCATAAAAAAATATTTTATTAAAAAAATAAAAATAATAATAAACAATAAAATGCATAAATTAAAAGTTGAAAAATTTTTTTTAAAACTCATTATCATCTATTTCTTTTTCCAAATTGATATAAATTAAAAATTAATTAAATAAAAATAATTTTAAAGTTATTATATTAATAATTTTTTTTAAATATAAATATATTAAATTTTTTAAAAAAATTATTTTTATTTTTTCATATTAAAATGATAGCCTCCCGCAAATAATAAATAAAAAATTTTTCCTAATATTTAGGCTTTAATAATATTTTAAAAAAATATTAAAATTATTTTTTCTGATAATAATAAAAATTAATTTTCAGTTGTCATTAATTTATCTTTGTTATTTATTGATAAATATTTATTTGCAAAAGCGGGAGGTACATTTTAAAATGTTTTGTATCTATTATCACATTTAATGCAAATATAATGATAACTTAATTAAAATTAATATTTAATCTAATTATAAATTAATATTTAATTATTTTTTAGAAATATACAATACATATTATTAGCGCCATTACCCATATGTTTTAATTCTTGCAAATTATATGTATCATCTTGGCCATGTCTAATTCCGCCATCAAAAAAAACACCTAATAAATTTGGGTCTGGATCTTTAATTTTCCAAATCATGCTGAAATCTTGTAAATCTTCATTATAACGAGCGCTTTGTAAACTCCAATCGAAATATTTATTAAATACGGCATGTTGTTTTAAAATATCAATATTGCCAATAGATACATGAACAATTCTAGTTTGGCCAATAAATTCCTCTCTTGGCGGCATAGCTACAACTACATTTTGGTAGTTATACATATTTAGAACTATAAATAAAAAAGTTAAATACCATAAACTTCGCATATTTTTTTAAATAATACCCCTTTTTTTGTTTTCAATCAGAAACTAAATCTAACTAATTTACAATTTATATTCTATATTACTTTAAAAATTTTTCAATAAAAAAATAAAAATTATTTTTTAACAAGCCGATTTAAAATTAATTAATTTTTAATATAAAAATAGATAACATTTAAATATATAAAATTTTTCATTTACAATAATATTTTATTATTTTACCGAAAAATCATCAATTATAAATTATACATATTGAAAGTAATTTTTTTGACATTATTAAGTAATCACTTTTTTATATTTTAATTTATAATTTATGAATAATAATAAGATCTTTTTATTATTATATATCCAAAATTATAATATTTAAATTAATTAAGCATAGATTCTCAAAATAAATATAATTATGATAAAAAACAATAAACGGTAATTAAATAATAATTTATTGATTAATTGTATATAAAGTAATTAAAATGAAAGCAAAAAAAGTGCATTAAACCATTTATAAAATGGGTAGGAGGTAAAAGTCAATTATTATCTTTTTTAAATGTTATTATAAATTTTGAATATAATACATATTTTAAACCTTTTCTAGGGGTAGGTAGTGTTTTACCACAAAAAGCTAATTTGTCTGATATTAACCTTAATAATTGCTTGGCAAACATTAAAAAATAATTCTTTTGATGTGCTTGAGTTACTAAAAAAACATGTCGAAAAATTAAATCACGAAAAAAATAATTTTATTATAATTCGTGTAGTCAAAATCCAGCTTTATTAGATGATGTGCAAAAAAAATATTCTTTTTATTTTTCTTAATAAAAATTGTTTTAATGGTTTATATCCTGTTAATTTCGAAAATAAATTTAACACTCCTGTTTAATGGCAAAGACAAAATTACTTTATCTAATATTATCAATGAAAATAATTTAAACAAGATAATTACTTTTTTAAAAGATCATAAAAATAAAATTTCTTTTTTTCACAATGATTATAAAAAAATTATTGCACAAGCTCAAAAAAATGATTTTATTTTTTGCAACCTCCCTTATGATTATGACACCAAAACTTTTAATAGTTATAGCATTGAAATATTTGATAAAGATCATCAAAAAGAATTATGCGAAAATTTAAAAGCGGCTCATGTCAGAGGAGTTAAATGGATATTAACTAATCACGATACTACTCTAATTAATTTTTTTATATCAATCTTTTTATTTGATTAAAATTCCTGTTGATCGGTTTATTAATTATCAAAGCATTAATCGTAAAAATCAAACTTATGAAATGATTATTACTAATTTTAATTTAAATCAAAAAACAGCATCAAAAAATAAAAAATTTATTATTTTTAAAAGATTTAAAAAACGAAATTATTTATTAAATGATTTTTTTTACAGATTTAAAAATATATAAGTAGAAATCAAAAAAATATAAACCAAGATATAATTTCAAAATTTATATTAAATTATTTTTTGATTTTTTTGTTTAAAAAATGTTAGTTTTCATTTAATAGTTCATTATTTTGCAATATTTGACATTCTTTTTTATATTTTGGTAGGATGGTGATGTC
Source organism: Sesame phyllody phytoplasma (assembly GCF_018390775.2). Taxonomy (NCBI): domain Bacteria; kingdom Bacillati; phylum Mycoplasmatota; class Mollicutes; order Acholeplasmatales; family Acholeplasmataceae; genus Candidatus Phytoplasma; species Sesame phyllody phytoplasma. Next base: position 38,513 of record NZ_JAHBAJ020000002.1, read on the forward strand.
TACAGTGATAAATTCATAATTAACCAAAAATAAAATAAAGAGGTATTAAATGCGGAATTTTGTAGGATTAATTATTTTAGACGGATTAGGTTTATCAATGCAACAAAAATGTAATGCTGTTGCGCAAGCTAAAACTCCTTATTTAGATTATTTATTTTCTAATTTTCCTTCTAATATGTTGCAAGCTTCAGGTGAAGCAGTTGGATTACCTGCTCAACAAATGGGTAATAGTGAAGTAGGGCATTTAAATTTAGGAGCTGGTAGAGTAGTTCATCAATCTTTAACTTATATTAATAGAAAAATTAAAGATGGTAGTTTTTTCAAAAATAAATGTTTTTTAAAAGTAATTCAACACGTTAAAACGAATAAAAGTAAATTACATTTATTGGGTTTGGTGTCTGATGGAGGAGTCCATTCGCATTTAGATCATTTTAAAGCTTTATCGATGGGCGCCAAAGAAGCCTAAATATCGTGTGATTTAACCAATCACCAGTGCGATAAACACTGAAAGGCTAAGAACGGTTCTTTAAAGGAAACAATAAAGAATTACAGCAGTTCTTAAAAGCGGGTTGCGACGAAGTAGTTAGTCAAAAAGATTCCGCCACCTAATAATCCCATGGATAAGCCTGAAATGGCCTAAGAAGCTAAGAAGATGTAATAAGCTAACCTATCTCGCAAACTACTATAAGTGAGCAGTTCAGAGTCTATCAATATTATATCGATATATTGGATAGTTTATCAGTTAAAAACCTGGAATCTCACCATTAGTAAATGGTCACTTCCCCTAACGGATTAAGGTCGATATTTAGAGTAACTTGGAGAATCCTAAAGGCTAGTTATTAAATTAACTAATAATGAAATAAAAGTCATTAGGCCCAAGGATAAAGCGACTTTTTA
>NZ_JAHBAJ020000030.1:0-1338 GCF_018390775.2 Sesame phyllody phytoplasma
AATATTGAAAATGAAAATAATTTAAATAAATTCGATGCTTTAATGATTTTTATAAATATGTTTGAAAAAATTTTAGAAAAAAGTCAAAATCATATTTTAGTTGCTTTCGATACAAAAGGTAAAACTAAAAAGAAAGAACTTTATTTAGATTATAAAAAAGGTCGCCCTCTTATACCTCAATTGTTGTTAGATCAAATTGTATTAGTACAAGAGTATTTAAAACTTTCTGGAGTTAAATATCATTATCAAACAGGTTATGAAGCTGACGATATCATTGGTACTATTGCGCAACAAGCTAGTTCTCATCAAATCGCTACAGATATTTACTCTAGTGATCAAGATTTTTTGCAGTTGATTAACAATTATATTACAATTCGTTTAATAAAAAAAGGTGTAACTACAATTAGTAATTTTGATATAGAATTATTAAATAGAAAATATCAGTTAAAACCTGAACAAATAGTTGATTTCAAAAGTATGGTCGGAGATAATTCTGATAATATTGTAGGAATTCCAGGAATAGGCCCTAAAACTGCTCTTAAATTATTGCATCAATTTAATAATTTAGATAATTTATTGATCAATTTAAAAGAAATTCCTGATAATTTGAGAACCAAAATAGAATCATTTAAAGATAGAATCCATTTAAATCGTTTATTAATAACTATTGATAAAACTGTTCCATTATCGTTTGATTACACACAAACTTACAAAGAAAAAATTAATCTAAATTTATTATTAAATTTTTGTAAAAAATATAATTTAAATCGTTTATATAACAAAAAAATAAAAAACAAATTATAATCATTAAAAATTATAATTTGTTTTTTTTGTTGAATTATATATTTATTGAATTATTTAATATATTTAATTACTATACAATTAAAAATCTTTATATTGATATTTAAATTTACTAATTTTATTTCCAAAATAACAAATTTTTAATTTTTTTTGTTTTTTATCGTTATATTTATATTCGTAATACATGTTATTTTGATATTTAATATGTTTTTCTGGTTTGAAAAAACGAAATATACTTTTGTTAGGTTTTATAAGTTCTTGATATATTTTATAAATTTTTTGATTTTGTGTATTGTATTTATAAATAAAAACATTTTTATAACAATCGCCATTATAATTGAAATAAAATTTAATTTTTTTTCTTAAGATATTTTGATTATCATACTCATAAATAATTTTAACTTTATCATCTTTATCTGTGATTTTAAATAATTGATTATTATCGTTATAGAAATATTTATTATCTATTTCTTGTTGATCATGTGATTCAGGAACGAAAGGTTCATTATAATGTTTTATAATACGGATAGATTTATA
>NZ_JAHBAJ020000031.1:0-818 GCF_018390775.2 Sesame phyllody phytoplasma
ACCTTTATAGGGCGAAAGAAGTCAGTAATTTATTGTGCAATATCATAAAGTGCTACAGGACGATTATAATCAACAACTAACCAGTGGTGACATTAAGTTAGTCTTCGCGAGAAGATAAATTATGGCAAGCCGGATGCTTGGAAACTTGCTTGTCCGGTTTAGAGGGGGGCTGTTTGTAATAGATATCAAAAATACCAATTTTGATATTGAAACGCAAATATTCTATCCATATATTAATAAAACAACATAATTTAAATAAAAATACTTTTTTACATGCTTTTACTGATGGAAGAGATACATCTCCCAAATCAGGTTTAAGTTATATAAAACTTTTAATAAAATTAGGTTTTAAAATTGGTTCTATATCTGGAAGATATTATTCTATGGATCGGGGCGCCAAAGAGGCCTAAATATCGTGTGATTTAACCAATCACCAGTGCGATAAACACTGAAAGGCTAAGAACGGTTCCTTAAAGGAAACAATAAGGAATTACAGCAGTTTTTAAAAGCGGGTTGCGATGAAGTAGTTAGTCAAGAAGATACCGCCACCGAATGATCCTATGGAAAAGCCTGAAAAGGCCTAAGAAGCTAAGAAGATGTAATAAGCTAACCTGTCGTAAACTACTATAAACGAGCAGTCCAGAGGCTATCAATATACTTGATCCGTATTGGATAGTTTATCAATTAAAAACCTGGAATCTCACCGTTTCCATAACGGTTACTTCCCCTAAGGAATCAAGGTCGATATTTAGAGTAACTTGGAGAATCCTAAAGGTTAGTTATTAAATTAACTAATAATGAAATAAAAGTCATTAGGC
>NZ_JAHBAJ020000032.1:0-785 GCF_018390775.2 Sesame phyllody phytoplasma
ATTTATCAAAAGAAAACAATTTTTATGATAATTATAGTAAAAAAAAAGATAATAAAAGCATTGCATTTTCAATAGTTATTAAATATGTATATAATGAGAGAGATAAAGATTTCACAAAATGTGCATTTTACTATTACAATAAAGAAGGACAATTAATCAAAAAAAAATATTTTAACGACAATATATTTTATACTTATCATTATAATAAAAAAAATCAATTAGAATATCGGGGCGCCAAAGAGGCCTAAATTTCGTGCTATTTAACCAATAGCCAGGGCCGGTAAACCCTGAAAGGATATGGTCGGTCTAACAAACGAAAGTAGGTTAGATTAAAGCAGACCATAAAAGCGGGTTGCGACGAAAGCAAATTAGTCAAGATGACTCCGCCACCGAATAATTCGATGGAGAAGCCTGAGATGGCCTAAGAAGGAAACTGAGGTAATCTAATAACCTGTTCCGGAAGTTGCTTAAACGGACAGTCCAGAAGCTGTCAATATTTACGATATGTATTGGACAGTTTATCAGATAGAGAAAACCTGGAATCAGCCTCTTAACGAGGATACTTCCCCTACAGAATCAAGGTAGAAATTTAGCGTAACTTGGAGAATCCTAAAACTAAGTAATTAAATTTACTAATCCGGAAATAAAAGTCTGGATGGTCAAGGATAAAGAATCTTTTGAGTAGTCGTAAGGGTAAACCTAGTTTTGGAATAAGCTAGATAATCGACTTACCGAGAAGAGAGTTAATCACTCTTATAGGGCGAAAAAAGAAAGTAATTTACTAT
>NZ_JAHBAJ020000033.1:0-758 GCF_018390775.2 Sesame phyllody phytoplasma
CACCAATAAGAATCGCCAAGAGAAGGCCACCAAGAATTCCTTAAATGGCAAAGTTCAGATCCAAATTCCCAAGGCGAAAGCTAAAGAATATGGATATGAATACAATTGGTTAAAAGAGGGAAAGGTGAGACATGACGAAACATTAACAGATAGAGACGAGTTAGAAATAATCCGAACCTATCAAACAAATTGTTCGAGGAATTATCCAATACTTTTGTTTAGCTAACAATCTAAATGTTTTGACTCACTTAAGTTATCTAGCTGAATACAGCTGTTTGAAAACACTAGCAAGGAAACGGAAAAAGTCAATTGCCAAAGTTCGAAAAAAATGTAAAATTGGTTCAACTTGGAGGATTTCTTATCTTAACAAAAGGGAAACCCAATACGAACCATGGAATGTTTACTCTTGGGACAAAATTAAAAAAATGCGTAATTATAAGGGAAATCCGGATATTACCATCAATAAGTATATTTTCCAAGGTCGCACCCATCTAACTGACCGTTTAAAAGCGGAACGTTGTGAGAACTGCGACAAAACAACCCAACTTCAAATTCATCATATTGGCACAATCCGCAATGCGCATCACCGAAGTATCATGAATAAAAGAACAAAGGTATTGTGTAAAGATTGTCATCGCAAGATAACCAATCGACAAATACATGATATTAGAAAACAAGAACAATAAGAATAAATAACTAATCAACCGCAAGGAGAAATTAGTTCTCGAAAGAGAGTAAATTATGGAAAGCCGGATGCT
>NZ_JAHBAJ020000034.1:0-722 GCF_018390775.2 Sesame phyllody phytoplasma
TGATAAAAAGGATAAATTATGGCAAGCCGGATGCTTGGAAACTTGCTTGTCCGGTTTAGAGGGGGGCTTTTTTGTAATAGATAATCGAAATATAAATCGGGTTATTGAAACGCAAATATTCTATCCTTATTTTTAGATTCAAGAGGAAATCCCACTGTCGAAGTAGAAGTATTTACAGTTTCTGGTGCATTCGGAAGAGCTTCAGTTCCTTCCGGAGCTTCTACAGGGGAACACGAAGCTCTTGAATTAAGAGATAATGATGTTCAAAGATTTTTAGGTAAAGGTGTATTAAAAGCAATTAAAAATATTCAAAATATTATTTCTTCAAAAATTATAGGTATGCCTGTAAATAATCAAGCGTTAATTGAGGGCGCCCAAGAAGCCTAAATATCGTGTGATTTAACCAATCACCAGTGCGATAAACACTGAAAGGCTAAGAACGGTTCTTTAAAGGAAACAATAAAGAATTATAGCAGTTCTTAAAAGCGGATTACGATGAAGTAGTTATTCAAAAAGATACCGCCACCGAATGATTCTAAGGATAAGCTTGAAAGGGCCTAAGAAAAAAAGAAGATGTAATAAGCTAACCTGTTTGCAAATTACTAACACCAAGCAGTCCAGAAACTATCAACATTTATCAATTGTGTAGGATATTTATCAACGAAAGCAAACCTGGAATCTCACCATTATCAAAATGGTCATTTCACCTAAGGAATCAAGGT
>NZ_JAHBAJ020000035.1:0-661 GCF_018390775.2 Sesame phyllody phytoplasma
TGATGCAAAAATGCCTGGAACAACTCTTAACTCCTTATTTTGAAAATATCTTCTCAGAATGGAGCTTTGGATTTAGAACCAAAAAATCATGTCATGATGCCATCAAACGTATCAAACAAAGATTTCAAGGAATTGATTACCTTGTCAAAATTGACTTAGAAGGTTACTTTGATACCATTAATCATGAGATTCTGATGAGAACCTTAAATCAGTTCATCAAAAAGAATAAAACACTCGCAACCATTAACAAATGGTTAAAAGCGGGCTTTATGAAAGATGGCATCAAATATGAATCTTTATCAGGCTCTCCTCAAGGAGTAATTATTTCCCCTTTGTTGGCGAATGTATATTTACATTACATCGACCTGAAAATGGAGGAACTGATTAAAGAAGGAATACCGATTAAGAAGAATAACCCAGAATATAAGAAAGCATGGCTTAGAAACCAGCACCATAATTTAGGGATTGACAGACACATCAACCTGAATCCAAAACCAAGAGTTGAATATAGCCGCTATGCTGATGACTTTATCATTGGCGTTAAGGGAGAATATAATGAGGCGTATAACATCAAAAATCAAGTAACACAGTGGTTAGAGCAAGACCTAAACCTTACGATTAGTAAGGATAAGTCAAAAATTGTGAAAGCCAGTAAAGGAAC
>NZ_JAHBAJ020000036.1:0-654 GCF_018390775.2 Sesame phyllody phytoplasma
GGTCAAAATTGACTTAAAAGGTTATTTTGAAACTATCAATCATGAGATTCTAATGAGAACCTTAAATCAGTTCATCAAAAAGAATAAAACGCTCTCAACCATTAGTAAATGGCTAAAAGCCGGTTTCATGAAAGATGGTATCAAATACGAATCTTTATCAGGCTCTCCTCAGGGAGGAATTATTTCCCCCTTGTTGGCGAATGTATATTTACATTACATCGACCTGAAAATGGAGAAACTGATTAAAGAAGGAATACCGATTAAGAAGAGTAACCCAGAATATATGAAAGCTTGGGACAAAAACCAGCATCATAATCTGGGGATTGACAGATATATCAATTTAAATCCAAAACCAAGAGTTGAATATATCCGTTATGCTGATGATTTTATCATCGGTATTAAAGGCGAATATAACCAGGCGGGAAGAATCAAAGACCAAGTAACGCAATGGCTAACGCAAGATCTAAACCTTACGATTAGTAAGGATAAGTCAAAGATTGTGAAAGCCAGCAAAGGAACTAGGTTTCTATCCTACATGATAAAAGTCAACCCTACCAATAAAACTCGGGAAAGGAAAACTACCAAGAATTCCTTAAACGGCCAAGTTCAAATCCAAATTCCCAAGGCGAAAGCCAAAGAGTATGGATATGAATA
>NZ_JAHBAJ020000037.1:0-628 GCF_018390775.2 Sesame phyllody phytoplasma
GAGGTTTCTATCCTACATGGTAAAGGTCAACCCTACTAATAAAACTCGCCAAGAGAAGGCCACCAAGAATTCCTTAAACGGCAAAGTTCAGATCCAAATTCCCAAGGCGAAAGCGAAAGAATATGGAGAGGAATATAATTGGTTAAAAAGGGGAAAGGTGAGACACGATGAAACATTAGCAGATAGAGACGAGTTAGAAATAATCCGAACTTATCAAACAATAGTTAGAGGAATTATCCAATACTTTTGTTTAGCTAACAATCTCGGGGTCTTAACCCATTTAAATTATCTAGCGGAATATAGCTGTTTGAAAACACTGGCAAGGAAACGGAAAACGTCAATTGCCAAAGTTCGAAAGAAATGTAAAATTGGTTCAACCTGGGGTATTTCTTATCTTAATAAAGGAAGAACCCAATATGAACCATGGGTTGTTTATTCTTGGGATAAAATTAGAAAAATGCGTAATTACAAGGAGAACCCTGACGTTACCATCAACAAATATATATTCCAAGGCCGTACCCATCTGACTGACCGTCTAAAAGCGGAACATTGTGAGAATTGCGGCAAAACAACCCAACTTCAAATTCATCACATTGGCACGGTTCGCAATGCGCATTACCAAACGATT
>NZ_JAHBAJ020000038.1:0-563 GCF_018390775.2 Sesame phyllody phytoplasma
TGATTATTCTAATTAATGAAAAAAATTAAAAATATTTGTTTTTTATTTATAATAATGATTATTTCAATAATCGTTTATAACTCATACAATACAATTAAGCCGAATAATTCTAATTTTAAAATAATAAATAAATCTGATAATAATTATGATGATCGAATATCTGAAAATAGTTTTGATTCAACTTCTACAACGCAAACCTGGGCGCCAAAGAGGCCTAAATTTCGTGCTATTCAACCAATAGCCAGGGCCGATAAACCCTGAAAGGATATGGTCGGTCGGGCAGACGAAAGAATGTCAGATTAGAGCAGACCATAAAAGCAGGTTGCGACGAAAGCAAATTAGTCAAGAGGACACTGCCACCGAATAATTCGATGGAGAAGCCTGAAATGGCCTAAGAAGGAAAATTGAGGTAATCGTTGAACCTATTCCGGAAGTTGCTAAAACGGACAGTCCAGAAGCTATCAATATTATAGGTTTGTATTGGATAGTTTATCAAATAAAGAACCTGGAATCAGCCTCTTAACGAGGATACTTCCCCTAAAGAATTAAGGTCGAAATTTAGC
>NZ_JAHBAJ020000039.1:0-514 GCF_018390775.2 Sesame phyllody phytoplasma
TAAATTTAGTTTTGGTCATCTCACCTAAAAGTCAATAATGGTAAATATTAAGAGTAACTTTCATCCTCCTAAACCTCAATAATTGAATAAAATTAATTATTAAAACAAGGTATGCACTTTGGGGGCAAGGAGAAAGCAGAATCATAGTAGTCGTGAGAAATTTAAGAATCAAGTTGGAACACTTGATTAAACTGACTCACCAAGGAGCCAAGGAAAGCTTGGTACAAGGCGAAAGAGGAAATTTTTGTGATGGTTTAGTCATTTTGTAAATCTTAAAATTATCTAATTCTAATGTTTTAGATAAGCTAAAATAATAATTATTTATAAATATTAAAGAAATAAAGAGTTTTGATCTATCTAGATGGAGAAAAGCTCACGAAATATATAAATTTTTAGCTAAACCGAATTATCACTTAAATAATCGCCGGATGCTGGGAAACTAGCTTGTCCGGTGGTGTGTGGGGCTTATTATAATAGTTAGAAATAACGAAATGTAGTAATTCTATCACGATTC
>NZ_JAHBAJ020000003.1:0-37046 GCF_018390775.2 Sesame phyllody phytoplasma
CAGGGTTAAACGTGATAACGCAGATTTAAACCAAAAAATAGATAATCACCTTAATACTTTTGAACGTGTTTTAAAAAGTATGGAGACTGTTACATCTTCATTGTTAAATTTTTTAGATAAAAAAGATTCTGAAAATATTAAAAATACATCTTTAAATATTGATGCTCAAAGATTTTTTAAAGATACTTCTCAAATGCCTTTATTTAGTCAATTGATTGGTATGTCTAACGAAAAAGAACAATTGCAAGATTATTTGAATTATCTTAAAAATACTAATCAATATTTGACCATGGGTATGAAAAAGCCTCCTAAAGGTATTATCTTGTATGGTCCTCCAGGTACAGGTAAAACTTATTTAGCTGAAGCATTTGCTCGAGAATCAGGTTTATCGGTTTTTACTTTATCATCTTCGGATTTTTCAAAAACTTATGTAGGTGAAGCTCCGAGATTAATAGAAAATCTTTTTATGGAAGCTCGTAAAAAATTTCCAAGTATTATTTTAATAGATGAATGCGAAAGTGTATTTCGTTCTCGATCGAGCAATTCTTTGACTACTGATCATGGTAATATTGTGGCTGCTTTTTTATCTTATTTAGAAGGTGTTCACGAAGATAAAGAAAAACCTGTGTTTATTGTCGCTATGACAAATATCTTAGAAGAAATAGATTCAGCTATTTTAAGTCGTTTTGATAAACGTATTAAAGTTGATTTGTGGGATTTACCTTCTATTCAGGAATTTTTAAAATTAAAAGCTAAAGATTATAAATTAGATTTAATGGCTTATGATTATTTGATAAATGATATTCCTAAAATTATATTTAAGTTTAATTATGATGAATTAAAAACTCCTCGTGGTTTAATTAGTTTATTAAATCAAGCTGTTACTATCTCGCAAAGATTAAATCATCAACATCCTTATATAAAATTAATTGATTTGCAGTTATCTTTAGATTTAAAACTAGAAATTAATCAAGTTAATAAGGGACAAGGTAATTGGGAAAATCATCAACATCAAGCTAATAATTGGAAAGATTTAGCTTTTATTAAAGAATACAATGGTATCCCTATTAAGCAACTTTTTGAAGATAACAATTTTGAACCAATAGAATTAGAATATTATCAATTAATTAAAAATAATAGTCAAGAAAATAAAAAACCTGTCTATATTTCTTTAAGAAATGATGGAGGTTATTTTTATGATATTCATTTGAATAATATGTGGCCTGAACATTTATTAGGTTTTTATTTAGATTTTAAAGAGGTTATAACTGATAATTTGAGCTTTTATAATAGTTTGCCAACTTTAAAAATTTCTAATCCGGAAGAACTTTTAAGGTTATATATTACAAATGATAAATATAAGGTTAATTGTATATATTTTGTTTGGGATTTATCTAAACAAAAAGAAATTATTTCTTTATTGTCTGAAAAATGGGAAAATTTTATTAAAGAATATCCGTTTTTACGAAAAAAAAAGAATAATATGATAGAAGAGATTAATCCCCGAATTAATTCTTTAAATGATTTGGTATTAAATGAATTATTTAATGATTGGTTAAAACAATTTAAAGATAAATGGATTAACGAGATAATTTCTAAAATAAATTTATCTCAGAAAATGATTAAGGATTTATTGAATTTAAATATTGTTAAATTGATTGAAGAAGAAATCAATTTATGTTGGAAAGATTATAATATTTCTCGAGAAACTTGTTTAGAAAAGATTATTATACGATTAAATAAAGATCTTTATGATCGCCTTAAAAAATTGATTAATGATAAAATAACTGAAATAATTAATCAAATGAGTTTAAATAAAAAAATATTTTCTCAAATTCAAATTGAACAAATTAAAGAATATTTAAAAAAAACAACTATTCAAGAATTTGATCAAGAATTAGATTCATTGATTCGAAATAATATTTTATCTGAAGAAATTTTAAATAAAATATTTATGAATCAAGAAAAATATTTTTATCAACAAGATAGTTTATATTATAGAATTTGGGAAGAAAAAATATATCAACATTTAGATCTCTCTGTTCCTATTTTCGAAAAATCTAAATTGAAAAAAAATTTAATAAATCAATTAATTAAAAATTATTTTCAACAAAATTTAGAATTGGATAATATTATTGATAATTTAAAAAAATCAATCGAGATTTATCAACAACAATTTGAACAAAAGTTAGAAACAAAAATTAATCAAATTGTTAATAAATATTTTTTGTCTAATTATTTTCATGATTCTACTGATCTTAACACTATTAACTTAATCAGTAAACGAGCTAGTTTATGGATTAATCATAATTTAAAATTAGATGAAACAATTACATCAGAAGAAGAAATTGAAAATATGGTATTTAATTTTTTACAAAAATATTCAAAAAATATAATTAATACTCAACAAGGTTGGCAATTTTGGTTAGAACGTAATTTTATTAAAATTATTATTTTTATTATTTTATTTTATTTTGGTTATTCTTTGTTGCGTTTTTTTAATATAAAAAAATAAATTTAAAATTAATCAATTTGTTTAATTTTCCGTTTTATAACGGAGAATTATTGTTGATAATTTTAAAAAAAATAAGATTTTTTTTATTTCTTACTTTATATTTGTTATAATCTATTGCGTATTAACATTTTTTAAAATAAAAATTAATAAATTTTTTTATGGAGCAGTACTCAAGTGGCTATAAGAGGCATCTCTGCTAAGGATGTAGTTCAAGAAATTGATGCAAGGGTTCGAATCCCTTCTGCTCCGCCATTTTTATTTTTTGGATAAAATGAAATTTTAAACAAAATTTTAAATAAAAAAACACTCTCTAAATGTTTTTATACGCATTAGAAGAGTGTTTTTTTATTTGTTTTAATAACAAATTTAAATATTTATAAATGATTTTTATGTTGAGGTTTTTTGTTAAATTGATAAATTATAAGTAAAAATGTTATTGTTATTATAACGCACAATAAGTAAAATAATTTGGTGGCTAATGAAGAGTTATTATCTGATGAAAGTTTAAAATTATCATTATCACTATTGTTAGTGTTAGTATTAGAATTATTATCAGTGTTTATAACTTGATTAATTTCATCTTTTAAATTTGTTAATTTTATGAATTCGTCGTTAAAAGTTTGTTTTATGATGGTATCTAATGATAGTTGTTTATAATTTGTATCTTGATCAATGATCTTTTCCTTTATAAGTTGTTCTTCCACGGGTTCATATATGTTTTCTATTGCTGTTTTTAGTTGGTCAATTCCGTTTTTTATATCAGCTAAGTGTTCCCTCATTGTCAAACCCAAAATACTAGAAATTAATTTTCTTATGTTTTCCGTTTTGTCTTCGACATTATTATATATCTCTTGAAATTTTGTTAACTTATTTGTTAGTAAATCAATAGTTACTTCTTCTGGTTTTGTATTTTGTAAGTATAATGCATTTTCAATTAAATCGTTTTCAATTGTATTTAAATATTCTGTTATTGAATCACTGAGTTCTTTTGAGTTTGTTTTTAATTCATCGTTATCTTGGTTTGGTAGCTTTTCTACCATATCATTAATGCTATTAATTTGGTTTCGGACTGAAGATATTTTTTCATCTTTTTTATCAAATAATGTTAATTTTAGTTGTTTAATGTTGGGATTTTCATTAAAAAAAGTATATATAGCTTTTTTTATTTGATCATATTCATTGATTAAAGCGTCGCATTGTGACGATAATGATGAATTTTTTGCTATTTCTGGTTTACTTTTAATGTCTTTTAAAAATGCCAATATATCGTCTGCTGTCGAAGTTTTTTCTGTCGTATTAGCTTTTAATAAAAATTTTGAATTTAAAGTTATATAATTAAAAGTAAATAATATTAAAATTATGAAAATATTTAATGAATTTTTAATGTTAAAAAATTTTTTGATATTGTTTATTTTTGTATGCATATATGTAAAATTTATCCTTTCATTAGTAAGATTAAAAAAATAAAAAATCATAATAAATTTGTTGATATTTTAATCTTATACAAGATTAATTCTAACATATTTTTTTTTTAAGATAATGTTTTATAAAAATTTTATTATTAATTTTTTTAATTTTTTTTATATTTAATGGTTTAAAAAATTATTAATTTTAAATTAAAAATCAATTAAGTTCGATAAAATGATTATTTTAATATTGACTTTAATGGTTAATGTTGTTAGAATAAAAAGCAGTTTAATTAATTGAATTTTTTAATTTTGATTACGAACTATAAATATTCGAAATATTTAATTTGGGTTAAAAAAATTTAATATGTGAAGTTTTATTTAAGTGAGTATTTTGATATTTTGTTTATTTTATTTTTTATTTAAAATTATTTTATTTCAGATTATTATGAAAATGCATTTAGGCCCGTTGGAGAAATGGTTAACTCACATGCCTTTCACGCATGCATTCACGGGTTCGAATCCCGTACGGGTCACCAGAGTTAAAATTATTTTGTTTTTATAAGTATTGCACCCATAGCTCAACTGGATAGAGCATCTGACTACGGAGGGCGCAAAAGATGCGCATAATTCAGCTATTTAACGCATAGCCTGGAGCGATAATCTCCAGAGGTCACGTAAACACTGTAAGGTGGGCTTGATTAATTGTCTCGAAAGAGTAATTAATAACAGCAAAAGCACGCAAGCGCGATGAGACGAAATATCTAGTCAATAAGTCGGCGCCAGACCAGAAGTCAAGGAGAAGGTGAAAATCCCTAATCAGTTAAAAAGCGTGGTAATTTCAGAGACATCTTCGGTAAGATATTGATAATAATAACCGAGATTTTGAAGGTAAAAGATATAGATTCGTAGTATCTTTTAATTATCTGTAAAGTTAGTTCAACTGACTCTTCAAACAAATACCTTTTTTATGTTTTTAAAATACATAAATGCCTCAATTTAATAAATAAATTGTAAACTGAACCTAAAACTTCACGTAGAATTATGTCGTAACTTTGATCTCCCTAAAGATAGATTTTTTATAAAAATCTTAAAACAGCCAGTGGCTGATCCAAGGGAAAAGTGAAACTTAGAGTAGTCGTCAGTTTAATTCTAGAATTGGAATATTTTAGAAGAACCTGATCACGGCGAAGGATAATAACCTTTACAAGGCGAAAGAGTTTCAATATCTTTCAGTTTTTTTATTTAATAAACTTAAAAATTAGTAGTTAACTATTTTATCAATCCGCGTTAAGGTTCGTTTTTAAGTTATGGATAATTTAACTTAAAAAAATTTTTCTAAAAATTTATTAAAATTTTTGTGATTATTATTTTTTATTTAATCATATTTATTTTTAAAATTTTTTAGTACCGGAGTAGATGAATAAATTATTAATATCTAATAGTTTTTTTGATTTTAAGCTATTAAAATCTAATTCATCAACTATATGTTTAAAATCGATATAAACCTAAACCGGTTTAAACGAGTGATTATTTAGTGGATATTTTAAAATATAATAACATACTAATTAATATGAGTTAGTAATAATTTTTTTAGTATTTAAATAACAAAACAAAGAAAACAAAGATATTAGGAGCCGGATGTTTGGAAACTTACTTGTCCGGTTCTGTGGGGGGCTAATTTCGAATATGAAATCTAATTAATTAATTATTTTTCTAAACCGATTTAATCTATCCTAATTCAGAAGGTTGGGGGTTCAAATCCTCTTGGGTGTGCCATTATTATTATTTGTCGGGAAGTAGCTTAGTTTGGTTAGAGCGCCTGGTTTGGGAGGGCGAGAAAGATGCCCAAAATTTTTAGTGGCTTAACCATCCACCATCATTATGATAATATGATGCAACATATATCTGGTTAATTAAATCGAAAGATTAATTGATTATAGCAAGATATAAAAGCGCATTGAGTAAAATAATTTTTACAATAGATTAGTGCAAGTTGAATGATGACTATGGATAAACTTTAATTAGAGTCTAAGAGAATTAAGAAATCAATTTTAATAAAGATAAACTAATAATTTTAGTTATTTTGAAGTTTTATTTTAATTTGTCCCAAGATTAAAATAATTATCACCTTTAGTTTTTTAATTAAAGGACTACATTTAAGATTCACCTATTTTAAATTTTTTTGTTAAAAACAGATTTTAATTTATTATAGGTTATCTCACCTAAGGTCATCGGGTAAATAATTTGGAGTAACTTCTATCTCCCTAAACTGTATTATGTCTTTTATAATTTTATAATTTTAAATTTATAATGCGGCAAGGGAAAAGCAAAACCATAGTAGTCATGGTGTATTCAAGGTAAGTTTTGGAATATTCTTATCATATGATCCCATTTAAGAGATTAGGAAAACTAATTACAAGGCGAAAGGGGCAAAATAATTTCTATTTATAATTGAATATCTCTAAAGTTAATAAAATTTAAATTTTATTCGTTAGAAATATTGAAATGAAATTATTTAAACGCCGTATACTTGGAAACTTGTTTGTACGGTGTTGTGTGGGGCTTGTTGTAATAATGAAAAAATCATGAAACGCAATAATTCTATCACAATCCAGGAGGTCGCGGGTTCGAATCCTGTCTTCCCGACCATTTTATTATTAATTTTAAATTTAATTTATCTAAAATTATGCGAATGTCGTATAATGGTTATTACCCTAGCCTTCCAAGCTAGATATGTGGGTTCGATTCCCATCATTCGCTCCAGTTTTAAATTAAAATTTATACAATAATAATTTGTAGCTATCTTATATAAAAAAATATTCTATTTTTAAATTTCGTCTTTTAATTTATTATTGTATTAATTTTATTTTATATTTTTATAAAAAAACTATTTAAAAGATGCTTGACATTATTATTTGATTTTAATATAATTTGATTATCTATCTGTTTTATTGGGGTTTATTTTAAAGTTTTACCATTTCTTTTGGTAGTTTTTATTATATATTATGATTTTCATTGTTATTTTAAATGTTGCTGTTATGTCGGATATTATTGTTTTATAAATTTAATAAAAAAATTTAAATATTTTTTTATTTTATTTAATTGGTTAATGTTTTATTATATATTTAATTTTACAATTTATATAAATTATTAATTGACAATTGTTATTAATTGTTTAAATGGAGATTTTTTGAATTTATGACTAATAATACTACAGTATTTTATAATAAAAACTTAACTGATTTAAATCGCACTTCTAGTATGAGTGAAAATGATTTAAAAAGAAAATGGTATATTATTGATGCCAATCAAAAAGTTTTAGGAAGAATAGCGACAAAAATTTCTTCTATTTTGATGGGTAAACATAAAACTGTTTATACTCCTCATATCGATAATGGTGATTATGTAATAGTTATCAATGCTAAAAAAGTTAATTTAACAGGAAAAAAAGTTAATCAAAAAAAATATTATAGACATTCAGGATATCCTGGCGGCTTGACTCAAGTAAAGTTTCAGGAAATGATGCAAAAATTTCCTAATAGAATCATTGAAAAAGCGGTTTTTGGTATGTTACCTAAACATAAATTAGGTAACAAAATAAGAAAAAAATTGTTTGTTTATGCTGATAATATTCATAAACATAAAGCTCAAAATCCAGAAAATTTAGAGGTATAATTTTAATATGACAATAATACAATTTAATGGAACTGGCAGGCGTAAAACTTCTGTTGCAAGAACTATTTTAAGAACAGGTTCAGGAAATATTATAATTAATAACAGAAATTTTGAAGAATATATATCATCCCCTATTAATCGTTCGGAAATTTTAAAACCTTTAAAATTAACTAATGAGTTAAATTGTTATAATATTCAAGTTATTGTTCATGGTGGAGGCTCTACCTCTCAAGCAGAAGCTATTCGTTTGGGTATTTCTAGAGCTTTGTTAAGAGCTAAACCATCTTTGAGAAGTATTTTAAAAAAAGCAGGTTTTTTAACTAGAGATGCTCGTATTGTAGAACGCAAAAAACCTGGTTACAGAAAATCACGAGCTCGTCCTCAATTTTCTAAACGTTGATGTTTGTATAATTTTCATTTTTATTTATTATTGAAATTAAATTTTTAAATTTAAATGATTAGTTTTGGTTTTCTTAAAAAAGGGGATAGTTATGGAATCTGTGAGATTGCGTTATGCGCCAAGTCCGACTGGTAACGGGTTACATATCGGCAATGCTAGAACAGCATTTTTTAATTATTTATTTGCTCATTTATTTAAAGGTTCTTTTATTATTCGTATAGAAGATACAGATACTATTCGTAATATAACTGGTAGCGAAGAAAAACAACTATCACAATTGAAATGGTTAGGTTTGAATTGGTCTGAAGGTCCTGATATCGGAGGATGTTATGGTCCTTATCGGCAATCCGAAAGATTATTGATTTATGAAAAATACACACGATTATTGTTGGAAAAAAAATTAGCATATAAGGTTTACTCTGATGAAAATAAAAATGATTATGTAGTTCGTTTTAGAGTACCTAAAGATAAACAATATTCTTTTGTAGATTTAATTCGTGGTCCTATTAAATTTGCCAGTAAAGATATTGAAGATTGGATTATATTAAAGGAAAATGGTTATCCTACTTATAATTATGCTGTCGCAATAGATGATCATTTGATGAAAATTTCTCATATTTTTCGAGGAGAGGAGCATATTACCAATACCCCTAAACAAATAATGATTTATCAAGCTTTTAACTGGGATATACCCTGTTTCGCTCATATGTCATTAATTTTAGATAAAAATAAAAAAAAAATGAGTAAACGTAATTTTGATGCGATTCAATTTATTGAACAATATCAAAATTTAGGTTATTTACCGGAAGCAATTTTGAATTTTTTGTTTTTTTTAGGGTTTTCTCCGCAAACTAATCAAAATATTTTGAATAAAGAGCTTATGATTAATTTATTTAATGTTAAGCGTTTTATTAAAGATCCTGCTGTTTTCGATATTGATAAATTAAATTTTATCAATAAAGAATATTTAAAAAAATTATCTTTAGAAGAATTAGTTATTAGAGTAAAATTTTTTTTTCAACAATTTAATATTGATTTACAACACGATCAATTAAGTAAATTAGTTATTTTATTACGTGATAGATTATGCTACGTAAAAGAAATTATTGAAATTTATAGATGGTTTTTTGAAACTGAACACAAAATAACAGATGAATTAAAACTTTTTTTAATAAAAAATAAAGGATACGAAGTTATACCTATTTTGTCGGAATTGTTGAATAAATTGGATATTTTTCAATCTTTAAATTTAAAACAAATAATTTTAAACTTAAAAAATCATTTTAATATAGAATTAAAACTTTTATTTAAAATAGTTAGAATATTATGTACTTGTCAATTACAAGGTCCTAATTTATTTGATTATCTAGAACTTTTAGGTAAAGATAAAGTATTAAATAATTTAGAAAAATTTAAATTAATTTCATGATTCATTATTTGATTAGAATAATTTTATTTTTTTCTTTTTTTGATAAAAATAAATGTTATTTATAAAGTATAAAAAAATTTAAAGATATAAAAAGGTTTTTTAATGTTACAACTTTATAATTCTTTAACTGGTATTAAAGAGGATTTTCATCCTTTAAATGGTTCGCTAGTTAATATTTATGTTTGTGGTCCTACCGTCTATGATCATCTTCATATAGGTAATATTAGATCTTTAATTTTTTTTAATCTGTTAAAAAAATATTTAATGTTTATAGGCTTTAAAGTTTTTTGGGTTGTAAATATTACCGATTTGGATGATAAAATTATTAAAGTCGCTATTAAAAATAAAAGTACTGAGAGACAAATAGCTAACTACTATAAAGAACATTTTTTTAATTTGTTAGATAAATTAGATATTCACGGAATTGATAAGTTCCCTTTGGTGACTGATTATATAAATCAAATGATTATATATATTAGTTTACTTTTAAAAAAAAAATATGCTTATCTCGGTGACCAAGGCATTTATTTTTGTACTAATAGTATTATTGATTATGGTCACTTAAGTAGTCAAAATATTAATAAATTATATAAAAATGTTCATCAAAAAAATGTTTTTTTAAAACAAAATTCAGAAGATTTTGTTTTATGGAAAAAAACTGATATCGGTATTCGTTATTCAAGTCCTTGGTTTTTGGGTAGACCTGGATGGCATACTGAATGTGTAGTAATGATTAGAGAGATTTTTCGGAATACTATTGATATTCATGGTGGAGGTCATGATTTAAAATTTCCTCATCACGAAAATGAACAAGCTCAATTTATAGCTAGCGACGGTAAACCTTTAGCTCGTTATTTTATGCATGTAGGACATGTTAATTATCATAATCATAAAATGAGTAAATCTTTAAATAATGTTATTTTAGTGAAAGATTTATTGGTTGATATTAAAGAACCTAATGTGATTAAATTTTTATTTTGTCATTTTCATTATTTAAAACCAATCAATTATACTAAAGCATTAATATATGATATTAAGTTTAAGTACTTTAAAATAGTAAAAATTTTAAATAAAATTAATTTTATATTAGTAATTAATAATTTTTATAATTATGAAATAAATAAAAATTATTTACAAAAATTTCATAAATTTATGCAAAATGATATTGATACTCCTAATGTTGTTACTTTGATTGAACAATTATTAAAAAATATTTCCAAAAATATAAATAATTTATTGGTATTATCGGAATTATATTATACTTTAATTTATATTTTAAATAATTTAGATATTTCGGTTACATTAAATAATGTAACAGAACAAATGATTGAATATTATTATTTATGGCAGCAAGCTAAAAATATAAAAGACTTTAATCAAGCAGATTTTTTTAGAAATATTTTATTACAGAAAAATTTTATTTGATCGTTGATTTTAAGTAATTATTATTTTGGAGCAGGTGAAAATATGAATAACGATTTTAATAAAACAAGTTTGGAAAATTCTGCAATTAATAATTTTTCGCATCAAGATTTAAGCAATTTAGGTCTTACTAATCATGAAGTAAATCAAAGATTGAAAAATCAAAAACAATATAAATCAATTAATAATGATAAAAGTATTTTAAGTATTATTGGTAATAATTTGTTTACATGTCTAAATTTGTTATTACTTTTTATTGTTATTGTTATTTTGAAAATTCGACGTTATGATCAATTATTTTTTTTAATAGTTAATTCTTTGAATATTATTATTAGTATTATTCAAGAAATTAAAATAAAAAAAACTTTAGATAAAATTAATTTAATTTTACCTAATAATATTAAAGTTGTTCGAAATGGTCATATTATAGAAATTTTAAGTTCTAATTTAGTTTTAGGCGATTGTTTAGTTTTAGATTTAGGAAATCAAATTGTTGCTGATGCTCGTGTTAAATATGGAGTTTTAGAAGTTAATGAATCATTTTTAACAGGAGAATCTAAATCAGTTTTGAAAAAAACAGGTGATATTTTATATTCTGGTAGTTATATTGTTTCAGGTTCAGCTTATGCGGAAGTTATTGCTTTAGATGAAGACACTTATGTTTCTAATTTGATTAAACAAGCTAAAAAATATCAAAATATTAAAACACCTTTAATAAAAACATTTTCCGCTTTGGTAAAATTAATTTTTTTTGTAACTATACCTACTACTATAATTTTATTTTTTTCTTATAAATCTAATTTTTATAATTTTTCTGATGATTATTTATTGGGGATATGCGGGTTCATGCTTGGTATGACGCCTTCTGGATTATTTTTGTTAATGAGTATGATTTCTATTTTAGGTTTTATTCGCTTATTTAAACGTAAAGCTTACATGAAAGATTTATTAGGGATTGAGATGTTGTCTCAAATAAATATATTATGTTTAGATAAGACTGGTACTATTACCGATGGAAAAATGAGTGTTCAAAAAGTTTTAAATTACTTTAATGATGATGTTATTTCTTTAAACGTTTTAATGGCTAATTTTGTTCAACATTTTCCTAATAACAATCCTACTCAACAAGCTTTGTATAATTATTTTAATGGTTATTTGAATTCTAATATTATTTATAAAGTACGAGATTTGCAATCTTTTTCTAGTATAAGAAAATATAGTGCTATTGAATTTGAAGAATTAGGTACATTTTTATTGGGTGCTCCGGAATTTGTTTTAAAACAAAAAAATGATATTATTGATAAAGATGTTTCAAAATATACTAATTTAGGATATAGAGTATTATTATTAGTTCGTACTAATGATATTTTATCTAATATTAATAATAATACCGATTATCAAGTTATCTCTTTAATTTTGTTAGAAGATATTATTAAAAATGATGCTGTTGAAACTATTAATTATTTTAAAAAATTAGGAATTAAAATAAAAATTATTTCTGGTGATAGTGCTTTTACTACAGGTTTTATAGCTAAACGAATTGGTTTAATTGATTCAGTGTCAGAAAAATCTATTAATTTGACTAATTTTAAATCTGAGCAATTGTTGGATATATCAACTAAATACGATGTTTTTGGTAGGGCTACTCCGGAACAAAAACAAATATTAATCTCTTCTTTAAAGAATAATAATCAAAAAGTTGCTATGATTGGAGATGGAGTGAATGATATTTTAGCTTTTAAAACAGCAGATTTATCTATCGCTATGGCTTCTGGTAGTAAAGCTGCTCAAAATGTGGCAAATTTAATTTTAATAAATTCTAAATTTAATTCTTTACCAGTTGTTTTTTTAGAAGGACGTAGATTAATTAATAATTTAGAAAAAAATTCGATTGTTTTTTTAACTAAGACTATTTTTACTTTTTTATTAGCTTGGATTACAATAATTAATAATTTTTTTTGTAAGAATCTAATTTTTTTTCCTTTTACTCCTTTGCAATTAAATTTTATTGATATTTTTTTTATAGGTATACCTTCTTTTTTCTTATCTTTAGAAGCTAATTATAAACCTTTAAATAATTTTTTTATTAGTGATGTTTTAAAAAAATCAGGAATTTATGGATTATTAATTAGTGTCAATTATATTTTGATATTAATTTTATATAATGGATTACCTAATACTTTTCAATCTAATTACCAAATATCCTATTTATTAACTTTAGTAACTGCTTTTATTTTTAGTAATATTTTATTTATAAACTGTCGTCCTTTTAATAAGTTTAAATTATTATTGTTTTCTGTAATTATGTCTATTTTCTGTTTATTAGTTATTATGTTGATATGGCAAGTTCCTTTTATTCGTGAAATTGCAGCGGCTATTAGATATGTTATGTTTACTAAAACTTTTGATTTTTTTCTATTATTTATGATTAATTTGTTAATATTATGGCGAATCAAGAAATAATATTAAATTAAATTTTATTTTGATTTTTTTTGAAAGAATTATATTGTATGGTAATTATTTATGGTAAAAATATAATTAAAGAAGCTATCAAAGCTCAACGAAAAATTTATTTTTTATATATTAACCCTCTTATGAAGGATAAAGCTTTTTTGAATTTTATATTTCAATCTTATCCGAATTATTGTTATTTAGATAAACATCAATTAAATAATAAAGTTCAAAATAATAATCATCAAGGTGTAGTGGCAGAAGTTCAAGATTATTTTTATAGAAAAGATTTATTGACATATTTAATAGAAAAATCCAATAAAATAGTTAAATTTTTAATTTTGGATGCTATTCAAGATCCTCATAATTTGGGGGCAATTATACGCACTGTAGAAGCAAGTGATTTTGATGGTATTATTGTTAGCAAAAAACACCAAGTACCTTTGAATAGTACAGTAGCAAAAACTTCTAGTGGAGCTTTAGAATATGTTAATATTTTTTTAGTATGTAATTTATATCAAACTATTTTAACTTTACAAAAATTTAATTTTATAATTATCGGAACTGAAATCGGATTAGATAAAAATATAGATATTATTCCCGTAGAACAATCATTAGCTATTATATTAGGCAATGAAGGTATAGGGATGCGTCCTTTGTTAAAAAAAAAATGTAATTTTTTAGTTAGTATTCCGACACAAGGTATGGTGAATTCATTAAATGTTAGTGTTTCTGCAGCAGTCATTATTTTTTATTTATATATGAAAAATAAAAAATATTAATTTATTTACAATTTAATCATGTTATAATATTGAGAAAAGTTATCTTGATTTAAAAATTTATAATTATATTTTTTATTTATTTTAATTTATATTAATTAATTATTAAATTTTATAAGATTGTCGAGATTTAAAAAAAGAATATAAGAAAAATGGTTAAGAGTAATATTTTAATATGTAAGGTTTGTTTAAGTCGTAATTATCGTGTAAAGGTTCATAATCGCAATCAAAAATTAGTTTTAAATAAATATTGTTGCTATTGTAAAAAGCATATTATTCATGAAGAAACGAGATGAATAAAATTATCTTAGTATAAAGGAGATAGCTATGGCATATAAAAAGTTTGAAGAAAAACCAACCATTCCTTTAATGCAAATATTAAGGGAAGAATATAGTTTAATTAATGTTTTTTGTGTTTTTTTATCTATGATTTTTCTAGGGATATGTTGTAATTTTATACATAATTCTACAGATCAAAAAACTTTGAGTATTTATTTATTATCTTTATCCAGTGTTTTCTTTGTGATTAGTATTTTTCCTTTTATAAGGAAAATTTTTTTTGATATTCGTTTTGTGAGTTTTCCGACAAAATTTCAAATTTTTAAACAAATTATTCAAGTTTTTTTATTTACAGCTATTTTAATTTTTATTTTAAATTTATTTCAATATTTTTATGATATATATATGATATCTTTTTTTAAAAATATTTTAAAATAAAGTTAATTTTTAGAAATTAAATTTATTTTAATTATTGAAAATTGTTAATGGAATTGTCTTTAGGTGCTGAAAATGAAATCAAAAATAAAAAATAATAAAATACTTGATAACAATGCATTTGGTGAGGATGAAAATAGTTTTCAATCTAAATGGTATATTTTACAAACTCAATCGGGTTATGAAAAGGTTGTTCAACAAGATTTATTAAAAATAGCTAATAGTGGTATCGGAATATCTAGTTTAATTCACGAGGTTATTTGTCCGACCGAAAAACATATTAAAATTAAAGCTGATGGAACTAAACAAGAAATAGAAAAAAAGATTTATATTGGTTATATTTTTATTAAAATGATTATGACAAATCAATCTTGGTTTATAGTTCGTAATATTCCAAAAGTAACTGGATTTTTAGGTTCTATTAAAAAAGAAAAAGGTTCTAAACCTATACCTTTAAGTGAAAGTGAAATTAATCCTATATTATTGAAAATGGGAATAATTTCTAAACCAAATTATGATCATTTAATTAATAAACAAGTTCAAATTATAAATGGTTCTTTTACTGGTCAAGTAGGCAGAGTATCTTTAGTAGATTACGAAAGAGATAAAGTTATGGTTGAAATTGATTTGTTTGGTCGAGCAACCCCTATAGAAATTTCTTTTTCTTCTTTTAAAGAAATTAATTAAAATATAATAATAATTTTAAATTTGTTTAGAAATTTAATTAGTATTGCGAAATATGTTATAATACTATGAATATTTTGGATATTTTTATGGATTAATTACGGAATTAATTATTTTTTTATATTTAATAATCGTATTTTTCTCTCATAAAATAGTTTTTTAAACAAATAATAAAATTTTAAACATTTTTAGAAACAAAAAGGTTGGTATTAAATAATTATAATGGCAAGAAAAGTTATTAAAAATATTAAGTTACAAATTTTGGCTGGTAAAGCGAATCCTGCTCCTCCTATAGGACCTGTGTTAGGACAAGCTCAAGTTAATATTCCTTTATTTTGTTCTCAATTTAATGAAGCTACTAAAGATAAATTAGGTTTTACTCTGCCAGTAGAAATTACAGTTTTTGATGATAAAAGTTTTAAATTTATTGTAAAAACCCCAATAACAAGTGATTTGTTAAAAAAAGCTGCTAATATTTCTAAAGGTTCTTCGGATTCAAGTAAAAATAAAGTAGCTACTCTTAAGTATGAACAAATTATAGAAATAGCTAAATTAAAAATGCCAGATTTAAATGCTTATTCATTAGAACAAGCTTCTAAGATTATAGAAGGAACTGCCATTAATATGGGGATTATTGTGGAAAAATAATAATTTATTGTGCAGTATCAATAAAAAAGAAAGGCATATTATTATAGTATACAAGGCTTAAAATTTATGACAAGAAGTAAAAAATATTTATCAGTTAGTAAAAAAATAGAATTTAATCAAGTTTATAAAATGCATGATGCTATTCAATTGTTATATAATGTTAAAACTGCAAAATTCGATGAAACTGCTGAATGCGTTTTTGTTTTAAATGTGGAACATAAAAAAGTAGATCAACATATACGTGGTTCTGTGGTTTTACCTTATGGTTTGGGTAAAAAGTTTTGTATTGTTGTAATTGCTCAAGGTGAACAGGCTCAGAAGGCTAAAGAATTAGGTGCGGATTATGTTGGTGAACAAGAATTGATTGACAAAATATCTAATGGTTGGACAGATTTTGATGTTTTAATATCTGTTTCTAGTTTTATGCCTTCTTTGACGAAGTTAGGAAAAATTTTAGGACCTAAAGGATTAATGCCTAATCCGAAATTAGGGACTATGACAGATGATGTTGAACAAATTATCCGAGATATCCAAAAAGGTAGAATGGAATATAAAACAGATAAATTTGGTAATCTTCATACGATAATAGGTAAAATATCGTTTAATAAAGAACAATTAACAGGAAATTTGATTTTTTTATATAATCATTTGATTTCTATCAAACCTAAAACAATAAAAGGTGAATTGATTAAAAATATTACTATTTCTTCAACTATGTCGCCTGGTATTAAAGTTGATCCTTTATCCATTAAGTAATATTATAAAAAAATGGTTATATTATTTTTAATTTTTATTATTTTTAAAATAAAAAATTTTTTCAATTATACTATAAATTGATAATTTATATTGTTTAAAAAAAGGAAACAACAATTTATGTTAAAATCTGTTATTAAAGAGAAAAGTAATTATGTTGATTATCTATCTCAAAATATTGATAATTCCAACTTAGTTGTTTTGTTAGAATTTAAAGGTTCGAAAGTAAGTGATTTAACCCATTTACGTCGTAAATTACAAGAATTGGTTCCTTGTAAGTTTCAAATAATACCAAATAACATTATTAAAAGAGCGTTAACTAAATCAAGATATGACGAATTAACAGAATTTAAAAATCCTAAAGCTTTATTTTGGACTTTATCTACTTCTTCAGATATTTTTGTTTCTTTAAATGCTTTATATAAATTTTCCAAGGTTAATGAGTTTTTAAAAATTAATTTTGGTATTATAGAAAATGAAATTTGTTCTGAAGAGCAAATGATTAAGTTAGCGCAAATACCATCTAAATCAGCATTATTATCTATGTTGTTATTTAGTGTTTCAGCGCCTGTTAAAAATATAATTACTGTTTTACAATTATTAATAAAACAGAAACAAGAAAAAATTTAAAATAATAATTATTACATATTATATTTTTAATATTGTATAGAAATCGAAAATATCTGTTTAAAATAGATAAAATTTTAATTATAAATAGGAGATTAACAATGGCAGACAACAACAAAATAGAGCAAATTATTGAGTTTTTAGGTGATATGAAAGTTAAAGAATTACAAGAATTAGTAAATAAAATTCAAGATTCTTTTGGTATTGAAATGGAAAATGTTTCAAATTTAAACAGTACTAATGAAGCAGTTTCTACAGAAAAAAATGAACAAACAGAGTTTAAAGTTGTTATGACTTCTGCGGGTCAATCTCGTCCTGCGGTTATTCAATATTTAGCAAAAAATTTTGGATTTAGTATTGGAGATTTACTAACATCATGTAAAACTGAAAATGCTAATTTATTAATTAAAGAAAATGTAAATAAAGAACAAGCTGAAGAAATTAAAAAACAAATAGAAAATTTAGGAGCTCAAGTCAAAATTGAATAAAAAAATATATTTGATAGATTGGTTGAAAAATATAATTTTTCATAACAATAAATAAAATTTTTTGATAACTTAAATATTATGAAACCTGAGAACTAAATTAAGTATCTTAGGTTTTTTATTATCTTTATCGTTATCAGTATTTTTTAATGTTTTTTTTATTAAGAATTTAATTTTTGTTAAATTTGAATTAAATGTATGTTGATATTTGTTGGGAGTTCTAAATAAAAAAATGAAAAAATATTGTAATGTCAAATATGGTACTAAGGTGGAACGACGAAATTATTCTAAAATGAAATATGATTTGGATTTACCAAATTTAATCGAAATTCAAACGAAATCATTTCAAGAGTTTTTAGATTACGGTATTCAAGCATCATTGAAAAGTATTTTTCCTATTGAGAGTTATAATGGTGATTTAAAGTTACATTTTAATGATTTTTTTTTAGAAGAACCTAAATTTAATGCTGAAGATTCCAAAAAAAGAGGCTTTACTTATAGTGCAGAATTATTTTTAAATGTTACCTTGGAAAATGTTATAACGAAACAAACTAAAAAAGCTCGTATATTAATGACTGATTTACCTTTAATGACTATTGCAGGAACCTTTATAATTAATGGTACAGAAAGAGTTGTAGTTTCCCAAATAGTTCGCTCAGCAGGAGCATATTTTACTTCTAAATTAGATAATAAAATTAATAAAAATCGTTTTACTGCCCAAATTATTCCTACTAGAGGTGCTTGGATAGAGTTTGAACAAAATAATAAAGATTTTTTATATGCTAAATTGGATCGTTCAAAAAAAATACCTTTAACTAAATTTATTCATGCTTTAGGATTTGATACTCAAGAAGAAATTGAAAAAGCTTTTGGAATTAATTCTTTATTAGATTTAAGTTTTAAAAAAGATAATGATTCTAATTGTAATGATGCTATTGTAGAATTATATTCTAAATTGCACCAAGGAGAAAGAGTTCCTACTAATGCAGCAAGAGAATTTATTCGTACTCGTTTATTTGATAAGGATAAATATGATTTATCTTTAGTAGGGAGATATAAATTAAATCGTAAATTGGATGTTTTAAATAGAGCTGAAAATACTTTTTTAGCCCAAGATATTAAAGATTTAACAAATAATAAAATTTTATTTCCGGCAGGAACATTTTTAAATTATGAAATTATTAAACAATTAGCATTACATAGAGATAAATTTCGTGTAGAATTAGTTAATTCAGATTTTCATTTACAAAATCAAAATCATGATGAAAATATATTTACTTATAGAAAAAGTATACATGATAATCAAATTTATATTAAAGAAGATATTGTGCATTTTCAAACGGGACAAGTATTAGTTAAGGCTGATACACTTTTAGACGATAACGTTTTAAATACTTTACTAGAAACTCATAAATATAATATTGATGATAAAATTATTAAATATTTCGCTAATAAAGAGTATATTAATAAAGTTGTTAAAGATCGACAAAAAGTTTTTAATGAGAGTTTAGAAGTTTACATTTTAGATAATAAAAATAATAAAAGTTTTATTAAAATTGTAGGTAATGATCAATCTGAAGATGCAGAAAATATTGTTTTATCTGATATAATAGCGTCTATTAGTTATTATTTAAATCTTTATCATAACATAGGAACTATTGATGATATTGATCATTTAGGTAATAGACGATTAAGATTAATTGGAGAACTTTTAAAAAATCAATTACGTGTAGGTTTAAATAGAACTAAAAAAAACATTAAAGATCGTATGTCTATAAGTAAATTTGAATCTATTACGCCAGGGGGGTTATTTAATTTTTCATCTCTTTCTATGGCTATTAAAACTTTTTTTTGTAGTTCTCGTTTGTCTCATTTTATGGATCAAATCAATCCTTTGGCGATTATTACTCAAAAGCGTAGAATTTCTGCATTGGGTAGCGGAGGTATCGATCGTGATCGAGCAGGTGTAGAATTAAGAGATGTTAATGACTCTTATTATGGTAGATTATGTCCTATTGAAACTCCAGAAGGACCATCTATCGGACTTATTTGTTCGTTGGCTACTTATGCTCAAGTAGATAAATATGGTTTTATTGAGACTCCTTTTTTTAAAGTGATTCGTGAAAATGGTAAATCAGTAGTATCTCCTAAATATGAATATTTGACTTCTATTCAAGAAGAAAATCGTATTATTGCTACATCTTCATCTTGTTTAAATGATGATTTTAGTTTTAAACAACAAAAAGTAATTGCTAGAAGAAACGGAGAAATTAGTTTATATAATGTTGATCAAATTGATTATATAGACGTTTCCCCTAAGCAAATTGTATCTGTAGCTACAGCATCGATCCCTTTTTTAGAACATAATGACGCTTCTAGGGCGTTAATGGGCGCTAATATGCAAAGACAAGCTTTACCATTGTTAATTTCTGAAGCTCCTATTGTAGCTACTGGTATTGAACATAGAATAGTGAAAGATTCTGGTTGTGTAGTTATTGCTGAAGATAGTGGTTTTGTAGTTTATGTAGATGCTAAAAAAATTATTATTCAAAATAATCACGGAGAACAAAAGGTTTATATTTTATCTACTTTTGATAAATCTAATCAAGATACTTTGATTTTGCAAAAACCTATTGTTAAGTTTAATGAGTATGTTAATAAAGGTGATATTATCGCTGATGGCTCATCTACTCATCAAGGCGAATTAGCTTTAGGTAAAAATGTTACAGTAGCTTTTATGACTTGGGATGGTTATAATTATGAAGATGCTGTTATTTTATCAGAACGTTTGGTTCAAGAAGATATTTTTACTTCTGTTCATATTAGTAAATATGAAATTCAAGTTAGAGAATTAAAAAAAGGCGCTGGACGAGAAGAAATAACTCGCGAAATACCTAATGTCAGTGCTGAAGCTATTAAAAATTTAGATTCTCGAGGAATTATTATTCCAGGTTCTGAAGTTAATGAAGGTGATTATTTGGTTGGTAAAATAGTTATTATTCCTCAAAGTTCTTTAGAAAATAATCCTTATGAAAAATTAATTCAAACTATTATTGGAGAAAAGTCTCGAGATTATAAAGATGCTTCTTTAAAAGTTCCTTGCGGCGAAAGCGGTATCGTTCAAAGTGTACAATATTTTTCTGTTAAAAAAGGTGATTTCATTTCTACTCCTGGTGTAAATGAAATTATTAAAGTTTATATAGCTAAAAAGAGAAAAATTCGAGAAGGTGATAAAATAGCCGGAAGACATGGTAATAAAGGTGTAATTTCTTGTATTGCTGCTAAAGTAGATATGCCTTATATGTCTGATGGAACTCCTATAGATGTTATTTTAAATCCTTTAGGGGTGCCTAGTAGGATGAATATCGGACAAATTTTAGAAATGCATTTAGGAATGGCCGCACATAAATTAAATATTAAGGTTGCCACTCCGGTTTTAGATGGAGCTAATAATGAGGATTTAAAAAATATTATGCAAGAAGCTAATTTACCTTTTGATGGTAAAATGACTTTATATGATGGTAGAACAGGTGAACCATATGATAATTCTATATCTGTTGGTATTTTGTATATGCTAAAATTATCTCATATGGTTGAAGATAAAATACATGCTAGAAATGTTGGAACTTATACTTTGATTTTACAACAACCTGGTAGTGGACGTAATTTTTTAGGTGGTCAAAGAATTGGAGAAATGGAAACTTGGAGTTTATTAGCTTATGGAGCCGCTCATACTTTACAAGAAATTTTAACTTTGAAAAGTGATGATATTATAGGGCGTAATCAATTATATCATGCCATAGTAAATGGTTTACGTTTTCCTAAACCTTCTATTCCTGAAAGTTTTAGAGTTTTTACTAAAGAATTACAAGCATTAGGATTACATGTAGAATTAATTAAAGCTGATACTAAGGATAATCAAATTAATCGTTCTTTAGTTTCAAATAATAAGGAGAACAAAAAGTAAACCGAATTATGTTAAATATGAAAATTGAAGATTTTGCTTTAACTAAAAGAACTTTAAAAAATTTAAAATCTATAGGTATTAATAGTTTAGGGGATATTAATAATTATCATTTGAATGAATTAATTACTTCGTTAAATGAGGAATCTTTTGAAGAATTTGTGATTATTTTAAAAAAATATGGTTTACCTGAATCCCTAAATAATTTAAATTTAAATAAAGATATTTTAGATGTTTTGTATCAAAATAATATTTTAAATTGTTATTCTTTATTAACTACTGATAAAGATGCATTGTTTAAGTTGTTTAATCATAATCACTCTCATTTAAATATTTTGAGAAATGTTTTGGATTTATATAATTTGCAAAAAAATAATATTCACAATCTTAAAAATAAAATAGATAATTCTGTTGTTGATAAAGATGAAATTATTTGGCGAAATGAAAATCAAGAACATGAATCTGCATCTTCATGGGTAATCGATAAAGCTATTTTCCCTAATAATAGTAATCGAGAGTATGATTATTTTAAAATTCGTTTATCTTCTCCTCATGAAATTCGTCAAAAATCTTATGGCGAAGTAGTTAATTATGAAACTATTAATTATCGTACAGCTAAACCAGAAAAGGGAGGATTGTTTTGTCCTATTATTTTTGGCCCTGTTCAAGATTTACAATGCATATGCTCTAAAAAACAAACTTTAAAAAAAGGTCAAACCTGTTCTAAATGCGGAGTAGAAATTACAGAACAACTAGTTCGACGAGAAAGAATGGGTCATATTGATTTAGCTGCTCCTGTAGTGCATACATGGTTTTTAAATAGTTTACCGAGTCGTTTAGCTATTTTATTAGGTATGAAAGCTAAAGAATTAGCAGAAATTGTTTATTATGTGTCGTATATAGTTATTAATCCTGGTAATAGTGATTTAAATAAATATAGTATTATATCTGAATTAGAATATGGTCAATATTTAGAACGTTGTGACCATAACTTTGTTGCTTTAACCGGTGCTGAAGCTGTTAAAACTATGTTACAAGAATTAAATATGGAAGAAACTATCAAAACATTGAGATTAGAGTTAAAACAGGCTTCAAAACAAAAACGAGATTTAATTGTTAAAAGATTAGAATTGATGGAATCTTTTTATCAATCTGATAATAAACCAGAATGGATTGTTTTAGAAGCTATTAATGTAATTCCTCCTAGTTTAAGACCTATAGTAGCTTTGGAACAAGGTGTGCGTTTCGCTTCTGCTGACATTAACGATTTATATCGTAGGATTTTAAATCGTAATAATCGTTTAAAAAGACAATTGAAGCAAAATGCTCCTAGATTAATTATTAAAAACGAAAAAAGAATGTTGCAAGAAGCTGTTGACGCTTTATTTGATAATGCTAAATCTAGCAAAAAAAGCACTTCTAATATTGAACGCAATAAGCCTTTAAAGTCTTTATCAGAAATGTTAAGAGGTAAACAAGGACGTTTTCGTCAAAATTTATTAGGAAAAAGGGTAGATTATTCAGGGCGTTCTGTTATTATTGTAGGACCTGATTTAAAGTTGCATCAATGCGGTATCCCGCGACAAATGGCTATAGTTTTATTCAAACCATTTGTATTAAATAAATTACAAGAAGCTAAAGGTATTGATAAAAAAAGTGCTAATATTTTATATGAAAAAATGAATGAGCATGTTTGGAAATTATTGGAAGAAGTGGTACAAGAACATCCTGTTTTATTAAATAGAGCGCCTACTTTGCATCGTCAAGGGTTACAAGGTTTTCAAGTGAAATTAATTGATGGTAAAGCTATTAGATTACATCCTTTGGTTACTTTAGCTTTTAATGCGGACTTTGATGGAGATCAAATGGCTGTTTATGTTCCTTTGTCTGTAGAAGCTCAAGCTGAAGCTCGTTTGTTAATGTTGTCTTCTTATAACATCTTGGATCCTAAAAACGGTAGTCCGGTTTTATCCCCTTCTCAAGATATGGTTTTAGGTAATTATTATTTAACTATTGAAGAGACGCGTAAACGTATTTTAAAAGGTTATAATTCTGAGATTAGAAACGAACAACATCAATATAAACATCGTAATGAAGGCAAGGTTTTTAACGATTTACAAGAGGCTGAATTGGCTTTTTATAATAAACAAATAGCTTTACACACGCGTATTTTAGTACGTACTTCTAAAATCTCTTCTTACTTTAATGATGAACAAAAAAATAAATATTTAGTTACTACATTAGGTAAACTTATTTTTAATAGTATTTTACCTAATGATTTCCCTTATTTACAAGAACCTACTATATTTAATTTAGAAACTAAAACACCAGATATTTATTTTATACCTAAAGGTGTTAATTTGATAGAATATTTAAATAATATTCCTACTCCAGAACCTTTTAAAAAACGTTTTTTATCACTTATAATTGATCGTGTTTTTAAAAGAAGTAATATCTCGGAAACATCTAAAATGTTAGATGATATTAAAAATTTAGGTTTTAAATATTCTACTATGTCTGGAGTGACCATTTCGCATGCAGATATTAATGTTTATTCTAAAAAAGCTGAATTAATATCACAAGTAGAAGATAAAATTACAGAAATTGAAAAGTGGCATGATAAAGGTTTTTTAACAACTGGCGAAAAGAAGAGTTTGATTATTCAGGAATGGAAAAATGTACGTAATGTTATTCAAGAAGGTTTAATGCAAGAATTTAATCAAGATAATCATTTATTTATGATAAGTGATAGTGGTGCTCGTGGTAATGTTTCTAATTTTTCACAGTTATCAGGTATGAGAGGTTTAATGCACAGCCCTACCAATAATCAATTAGAAATTCCTGTTAAATCTTCTTTTAAAGAAGGTTTGAATGTGCATGAATTTTTTATTTCAACACATGGAGCTAGAAAGGTATCTACTGATACAGCTTTAAAAACAGCGGAATCCGGATATTTAACTCGTCGTTTAGTTGATGTCGCTCAAGATGTTATTATTATGTCACAAGATTGCGGTAGTGATAAAGGTGTTTATATAACTTCTTTAGAACAAGATGGAAAAGAGATTATTTCATTGCAACAACGTTTATTTGGTCGTTATATTGCTCAAAGTATTGTAGATTCTTCTGATCAAAAAATTATCGTGAATTGTGGCGAATTGATTACTAGAGAAATAGCAGAAAATATTGTTAAAATGGGTTTTTTATCTGTTAAAATTAGAAGTGTTTTAACTTGTAATTCTGATTATGGTATTTGTGCTAAATGTTATGGGTTAAATTTAGCTACTAATAAAGAAGTTGAGATCGGAGAAGCTGTAGGTATTATTGCTGCTCAGTCTATCGGTGAACCTGGTACTCAATTAACTATGAGAACATTCCATACAGGAGGAGTTTTATCGGTTTCTGATATTACTCAAGGATTGCCACGTATTCAGGAATTATTTGAAGCTCGTAAACCTAAAGGTAAAGCTCTTATTAGTGAATATGATGGCGTAGTTAAAGAAATTAAATCTAGTAATATTTATTCATCCGATATTGTTATAGCATCAGCAATTAATCCTCAACAAGAATATACTTATACCGTAGATTCTAATGTAGATATTTTAGTTCAAGATGGTATGTCTATTAAAGCTGGACAACGTTTAACTTCGGGTTCGATAGATTTAAGGGAATTATTGCGTATTAGTTCTGTAGTAGCTACTCAAAAATATATTTTAGAAGAAGTTCAACAAGTATATCAATCTCAAAGTGTTTATATCAGTGATAAACATATTGAAATTATTATTCGTCAAATGTTTAAACAAATTTTAATTATTTCTGAAGGAGATAGTAATTTATTACCAGGATCTGAAGTTTCTATTAAAGAATTCAAAAGGATAAATATGCAATTGATTCAGCAAAATAAAAAATTAGCAGCTGGGCGTCCTATAGTTTTAGGTATTACAAGATCTTCCTTAAAAAGTGATTCTTTACTATCTGCGGCTTCTTTTCAAGAAACTACTAAAATTTTAATTGATGCTACTATTAAAGGCCAAAAAGATTTTTTATTGGGATTAAAAGAGAATGTTATTTTAGGAGGATTGATACCTGCCGGAACTGGAATTTTAAATCATTCTTTATTTGAATATCCATTAATAGAAGAAGATAAATCATAAATTGTCTTATAATATATTAATAAATATATTTATTATATTTTTATTTGTTAGATAATTATGATTATTAAGCTTTTATTATAAAAATCTTTTTTGATGAAATTCATTTTATATTGACTTTTGTTGAAAAAAAATATAAAATTTAGGTCGTCTTATATTTCTAATTAAAAAATAATAATGAAAGGTTTTATTATTTAAATATGCCTACTATTTCTCAGTTAATAAGAAAACGAAGAGTAAAAAAGAATACTAAAACCAAATCACCAGCTTTATCTGTTCGTTTTAATGTTTTAAAAAAGAAATTTAAAAATATTAATTCTCCTCAAAAATCTGGAGTTTGTTTGAAAGTATATACTACCACTCCTAAAAAGCCTAATTCCGCTTTAAGAAAGGTAGCTAGAGTTCGTTTATCAAATCGTCACGAAGTAACAGCTTATATTCCTGGTATAGGTCATAATTTACAAGAACATAGTCTTGTATTGATAAGAGGCGGTCGTGTTAAAGATTTACCTGGAGTTCGTTATCAAATTATTCGAGGGGTTCTTGATACTGCTGGAGTAGCTAATCGAAAACAAAGTCGTTCTCGATATGGTGCGAAAAAATAATAATTTATTAAAATTCAAATAAATTAAGGTGTATAAACTTATGTCTCGTAAAAAAAGTTTTAAAAAAAGAACATTGCCTTTAGATCCTATTCATAATTCTGTTTTAGTGACTAGAATTATTAATAAGCTTATGAAAGATGGCAAAAAAGATATTGCTTGCTCTATAGTATATAGTTGTTTATCTCAAATTAAAATATTAACTAAAAAAACACCTATTGATGTTTTAAATGAAGCTTTTAATAATATTATGCCTTTGGTAGAATTACGTACACGTACTATTGGTAGTCAAAAATATCAAGTTCCTTTAGAAGTTTCTGTAGAAAGACGTTATTCTTTAGGTTTGAAATGGTTGATTATGGGAGCACGCAAACGTAATGAAAAGGGTATGAAAGAAAAACTGGTTCAAGAAATTATTGCTGCTGCTTCCGGAACAGGATTAGCAGTTAAAAAACGTGATGAAATTCATCGCATGTCTGAAGCTAATAGGAGTTTTGCTCATTATCGTTGGTAAAATAGTGCATTTAATATTATTCAACTTAAAGGGGGGAACATGGGAATTGAATTAGAATTAGATAAAATACGTAATATCGGTATTATGGCTCATATCGATGCAGGAAAAACTACTACTACCGAAAGGATTTTATTTTATACTGGTAAAATTCGTGTAGCTAAAGAAACCCATGAAGGTTTAGCACAGATGGATTGGATGGATCAAGAAAAAGAACGAGGCATCACAATTACATCAGCAGCTACTACCGTTTTTTGGAATAATTGTAAAATTAATATTATTGATACTCCTGGTCACATTGATTTTTCTTCAGAAGTAAATCGTTCTTTACGTGTTTTGGATGGTGGTGTTGTAGTTATAGATGCCCAAGCTGGAGTAGAACCACAAACAGAAACTGTTTGGCGTCAAGCAACTTATTATAAAGTGCCTCGAATTGTTTTTGTCAATAAAATTGATAAATTAGGCGCTAATTTTGAAAACGCTATTACTAGTTTAGAAAAAAGATTAAATGTTTTAGCATACGCTATCCAATGGCCTATTGGTGTAGAGAATAATTTTCGTGGCTTCGTCGATTTAATAGAAATGCAAGCTTGGGAATATTCTTCTAGTCCTGATCAAGAAAATAGATTAATTCCTATTCCTGAAGAATTAAAGGAAATTGTTAATTCTAAAAGGCAAATATTAATAGACAAATTAGCTTCTTTAGATGATGAATTGTTAAATTATCTTTTAGAAAATAAACCTATTTCTACCACTTTAATAAAAAAAGCGATTCGTAAAGCAACTTTGGAAGTTAATTTCTTTCCGGTTTTATGTGGTTCAGCTTTGAAGAATAAAGGTATTGTTCCTTTGTTAAATGCTTTAGTGGATTTTTTACCTTCACCTTTAGATTTGCCAACTATTAATGGTTATGATAAAAATGAACAACCTATTATACGTAAAATCGATATCAAAGAATCTTTTATTGCGTTAGCTTTTAAAGTTATGACAGATTCTTTTGGTCGTTTAACTTTTGTACGTATTTATTCGGGTTGTTTAAAAGCTGGTTCTTATGTAAAAAATAATAATAAAAATATTACAGAACGTGCTTCACGTTTATTACTGATGCATGCTAATTCTAGACAAGATATTAAAGAAGCTTATGCTGGTGATATTGTAGCTGTAATTGGTTTAAAAAATACCATTACAGGCGATACATTAACATATGGAAATGATTTTATTGTTTTAGAAAAAATGAGTTTTCCTGAACCAGTATTACAAGTTGCAGTAGAGCCTGTTTTCGCTAAAGAACAGGAAAAAATTAGTTCTGCCTTGTTTGGTTTTACTCAAGAAGATCCTACTTTTAAATTTACTGTAGATCCGGAATCAAAACAAATGATTGCTGCTGGAATGGGTGATTTGCATTTAGATGTTTTAATGGAACGTTTAAAAAGAGAATTTCAAATTCAAGTTAAAGTTTCAGAACCTCAAGTTGCTTATCGAGAAACTTTAGTTAATTCTATAGAGGTTGACGGAGAATGCAAACATCAAACGGGAGGCCGAGGTCAATATGGTTATGTACAAATTTTATTCGAACCTAATCCTGGTAAAGGTTTTGAGTTTGTAAATAATGTTAAATATGGCGCTATTCCTCAAAATTATATTCCCGCTGTATCGAAAGGTTTGCAAGAATCTTTATCTAGTGGTATAATTGCCGGTTATCCTTTGACCGATATTAAAGCTACTTTATTTAGCGGCGCTTTCCATGAAGTTGACTCTTCTGAATTTGCTTTTAAATCTGCTGCAGCTGCAGCCTTACGTAAATTACGTAATAGTAAATTAGTTGTTATTTTAGAGCCTATTATGAAATTAGAGTTAATTACTCCTCACGAATATATTGGTAATGTTATAGGAGATTTAGTTTCTCGTCGAGGCCGTTTAGAAAAACAAGAAAATGAAGGCATGGTTATGAAAATTCAAGCTTTTGTTCCTTTAGCAGAAATGTTTAAGTATTCTAGTAGTTTACGTTCTAATACTCAGGGAAGAGCAAATTTTTCTATGGAATTTTTTAAATATGAAAAGGCTCCTGAACATATTGCTAATAAAATTATTGAATCACGTAATAAATAAAATTAGTTAAATACAATTTTGTTAGATATTTCGGAAATTATAATAATTAAGAATGATTTTGGTAAAAAATATTTAAATGGAGAAAAAATAAAATGTCAAAAGCAAAAATAAACAATAAAGAAGAATCACAAGCAATTAAACCTCATTTAAATGTAGGAACACTTGGTCATGTAGATCATGGTAAAAGTACTTTAAGTTTAGCTATTAATAATTATTTAGCTGCTAAAAATTTAGCTAAATTTCGCAAAGATATTAAAACTTTAGATAAAACCGTTGAAGAACAAGAACGTGGTATTACTATTAATGCTCATCATTTAGAGTATGAAAGTGATACTCGTAATTATGCTCATATTGATTGTCCTGGTCATAAAGATTATATTAAAAATATGATTACTGGAGCAGCTCAAATGGATGCTGCTATTTTAGTGGTTTCAGCTGCTGATGGTGCTCAACCTCAAACTCGTGAACATATTTTATTAGCTAAGCACGTAGGTGTTCCTAATTTAATAGTTTTTTTAAATAAATGTGATAAAGCTATTCCTGATTTAATACCTTTAGTAGAGCATGAAATACGTGAAATTTTAACTAAAAATGGTTATAATGGTTCAGAAATTCCTATTATTCAAGGTTCTGCTTTAAAAGCTTTAGATGGCGATGAAAATTATTTATCAAAAATTGCAGATTTAGTAGCGGAGTTAGATAAATTACCTCTTCCTTTGCGTGATATTGATAAACCTTTTTTAATGCCTATAGAAGATATATATTCTATTACGGGTCGTGGTACTACCGCTTCTGGTCGAGTAGAGAGAGGAACATTAACTTTAGGTGAAGAGATTGAAATTCTTGGTTTGGATAAAGATACTTCTACTGTTGCAATAGGTTTAGAAATTTTTAAAAAATCTAAAACTCAAATTCAAGCTGGGGATAATGCTGCTATTTTATTACGCGGTATTAAACATAGCGATATTAAAAAAGGTCAGGTAATAGTTAAACCTAATTCTTTAAAAGTATATTCTCAATTTAAAGCAGAAGTTTATATTTTGACTGAAGAAGAAGGTGGTCGTAAAAAATCTTTCCGAACTAATTATAGACCTCAATTTTTCTTTAGAACTGCTAATGTAACAGGTGTTATTACTTTACCAGAAGATGTTGCTGTTGCGATGCCAGGTGATAATGTTACTATTAAAGTAGATTTGATTAAACCTGTAGCATTAGAAGTTGGCACTTCATTTGCTTTCCGTGAAGGTGGCAAAACTATTGGTTCAGGAAAAATTATTGAAATTTTACCGAATTAATTAAAGTTAATCAATTATAAAGAAGACTAGTTTATAGTCTTTTTTTATATTTTAATCGTATTGAATATTTATGATTAAATCAAAATATGTTTATAGATATTTAAACAATATATTGATGTTGATATGTTAAAAATTTTAAGGTAAAATTAATTAATTGCAATACAATAAATGATAAAATTTAATATTATTTAATTGAGGATTAATAATAATTTTATTTATTTATGAAATTTTGTTTGTAATTTTAAGTTAATTAACTGTAATAAAATCAAAATAACTGTTTTTTAATACGAAAAAAATTAGTTATCTTTTTAAAAAATATTAATATTCTGGGGTTTAGAAACTTTTTTGTTTATTTATCTTCATAGAAAGTTAATTTCTAATATTAAAAAAGCTCAATATAATTAAAGTGATTTAATCTATTCTGATTTTATTAATATATAATAATGAAGGCTATTTTAAATAATTTCGGTTTTTACTAAAATTATAAATATAGTTTTAAAAAGGAGTTAAGAATATTATTAAACATAAAAAAAATAAAAAAGAAAATTTAAAGATTAGTTTTTTATACAATGAAAAAGTTCCTGCAGGAGAATATTTAGTTATTGATAGCCAAGGAAAACAATTAGGGCTTTTTCAAAAGGAACAAATCTTTGATTTAGCTAAACCTAATAATGAAGATTTTGTTTTAATTAATGCTCATTCTGATCCTAAAGTGGTACGTTTAGTTGATTATTCTAAATTTTATTATGAACAACAAAAAAAAATTAAACAAAATCGAAAAAAACAGCATAATCAAATGAATATTAAAACTATTTGTGTAAGCCCTCGTATTCAAGATAATGATTTAGATACTAAAATGAAAAAAGCTAAGGATTTTTTAAAAAGCGGACAAAAAGTAAAAATTAATATGTCTTTGCCTGGCAGAATGGCTATAAACCCTAATATTGGTATCGATATTTTTAAGAAAATTATATCTTCATTGAGTTTAGTATCAAAAGTTGATATTCCTCCTAAAATAGAAGGTAATCAAATTAATTGTTTATTAATTCCTTTAAAGTCTAATTAATTTTATTATTAGGCTTTTGGGTTTATTATTTATTTGGTTTTTTATTTTAAAAAAATTTAGAAAGAAATAATGGTAATTGATTTTGAAAAAAAAAACACATAAAGGTTTAAAAAAACGTATCAAAATTACTGAAACTGGTAAATGGTTGCGCAAACATGCTTTTAAAAATCATTTAGCCGGTTCTAAAACTACTAAACAAAATAGACAATTGAGAGGATTTACTGTTGTAGATTCTTCGGATTTAAAGCGCATTAAAAATTTAATTTAGCAAATTGATATAAATCTAAGGAAAGAAGAAAAGTCATGGTTAAAGTAAATTTAGTTCCAGCTCGACGTAAACGTCGTAAAAAAATATTAAAATTAGCTAAAGGTTATGTAGGTTCTAAAAGTACTATTTATAAAACTGCTCATGAACAAGTAATGCGTTCATGGCAATATGCTTATGTTGGTCGTAAAAGAAATAAAAGAGATTGGCGTTCTTTATGGATTCGTCGTATTAATGCTGGTTGTTCAGAAAACGGTATTAATTATTCTTCTTTTATATATGGTTTAAAATTAGCTGGTGTTGATGTAAATCGTAAAATTTTAGCTAATTTAATTATTAATAAACCTGAAATTTTTAAATTTTATACCGAATTGGCTCAAAAAAGTTTGTTTGAGTTAAATAACAATAAATTAATAGAAGATATTTCTCAATCTAAATTAGATTCAAACGATATTATTAAATCTGATTTAGATTCAGATTCTCTAACTCAACAATCTATTAAAAAAGATTTTTCAGATAGTGTTTCTCAAAATTCTGTTTCTATAAATAATTCTGCGATTGATAATATAAATGATATAGAAAAAAATAATTCAGATATTTTAGAAGATAATTCATTTTCACCAAATTTATCATCTTTAAAAAAAATGAATTTATTAAATTTGCGTCAGTTAGCTAAAAAACATAACATTAATAAGGTTTCTAAGTTAAAAAAAGCGGAATTAATTGATTTATTACTAGAAAAATTATAAATAAATATAAATTAATTATAGATCGTTTTAAAGAGGTTTGGAAATATGTATGAAATTAAAAAAATAACTTTTAATAAAATTATTTTAAATGCTCTAATAACTATTTTATTTTTGTTCAGTTCTGTAGCATGTTTTGAACCTAAATATTTTTCTATAAAAGGAATTCGAATAAGTGATATTTTATTAGGAATATTATTGTTGTTATTTAATTATTATTTTGTGTTTTTTAATTTTAAAAAAAATTCAGGATTAAAAAAGTTTTTCTTTTTAATAGAAACATTTTTTTTATTAATTATTTCGAGTAGTTTATTTTTATCTTTTTTAATTACTAATCCTTTTATAAAAAAAATGTTAGCTTTAAGTAATATTATTAGCTATATTTTAATGATTCATTGTTTTATTTCTTTGAATTTGTTTGGTTGGAAAAACGATAAAATAGGTATTTGGCGTTTAAATGGTTATTTAGTAACTTTTGGATTGAGCTGCTTTTTATTAGGAAAAAATATTGATTTTTCCCATATTATTTTAAGAATTTTGTCGATTTTTTTTGCTATTTTGTTTTTATTTTATCTATCTATCGTAATTAAACAAATTTCTAATCGTAATAAAATCATTGTTCAATGATAAAAAAATAAAATTTTATTGTAATACAAAGGAGATTTAATCAAAAAAATGTCAAATTTATTAATTAAAATGAAAGAATTAACTATGTTAAATGGTATTTCGGGACAAGAAAAACAGATTACTAATTATGTTAAAAATAGTATTCTTTCTTTTGTAGATAAAATAGAATATGATAATTTAGGTAGTTTAATAGCTTATAAAGGGCAAAATGGTCCAAAAATTATGTTAGCTGGCCATATGGATGAAATCGGTTTAATGGTAACCGAAATCACGGAAAATGGTTTTGTGAAATTTCAAACTATAGGCGGTTGGTTACCTACGGTTATGTTGGCTCAAGTTTGGCAGATTCATACTACAAAAGGTATTGTTTGGGGCGTGACTGGTGCTAAACCTCCTCATTCTTTGAGTATTACTGAACGTAATCAAAATCCAAATCTTAAAAATTTATTTTTAGATATAGGTGTTTCGACTAAAGAAGCGGCTCAAAAATTAGGAATTACCATCGGAAATATGATTACTCCTTATTTAGAGTTCCGTACTTTGGGAAGTGAAGATTTTGTTTTGGCTAAAGCAATAGATAATCGTGTGGGCGTTTTGATTGTCACCGAGGTATTAGAGAAATTAAAAAATAATCCTAATCAATTTATAGGAGCTTTTACAGTTCAAGAAGAAGTTGGTTTGCGAGGAGCTATTACTAGCGCAAATAAAGTAAAACCTGAAATTGCTATAGCAGTGGATGTTTGCGTTGCTAATGATGTTCCAGGTAATTCCAACACATCTATTAGTTATTTAGGAAAAGGACCACAAATATCTTGTTACGATCATGGATTAGTCGCTCATACAGCTTTGCGAGAATTCGTGATAAATGTAGCTCGAGAAAATAACATCCCTTTTCAAGAAGCTGCTCCAGAAGGTGGTACTACAGATGCTGCGGCTATGCATACACGTCATATAGGAGCGGCAGCTTTAGTAATTTCAGTGCCTACTCGTTATATACATTCTCATGCTTCAGTTGTGCATCAGCAAGATATTAAACACACAATTGATTTATTAACTCTATTAATACAAAAATTAGATCAAAATCAAGTTCAAAAAATTTTATTTAGTTAATTTGGATATTAATTTGATTATAAATTTTTAAATAATTAATATTAATATTTTTTAGTGTTTTATTTTAGTTACTATTAAAATTTAAAATATTCAAAGGAAAAGATATTAAAAAATGAAAAGAACTTATCAACCTAGTAAAATTAAGCGAAAAAGAACACATGGTTTTTTAAAAAGAATGTCTAATGCTAGTGGTCGTCGTTTATTATCTAATAGAAGATATAAAGGGCGTCATCAATTAACAGTTTAATAATTATGTTGAATCAAATTAAAATTGTTAATTTTTATAATATTCCAATGAATCAAATTTAAAACTTTATTATGATGAAAAAAAAATTTATTTTAAGTAAAAATAAAGAAATTAATTTAATTTTCAAACATGATAAAAATAGTGTAGCTAATTATTTTTTTAAAATATATTATGTTAATTGCGCGAAAACTTTGAATTTTAAATTTGCTTTAAGTATTAATAAAAGATATGGAAAATCTCATGAGAGAAATTTAATTAAACGCCGTATAAGGGCAATAATTTATAATTATTATTCGGTTTTAAAACCTAATGCTTTTTTTATTATTATTATTAAACCGACAGCGAGACAATTGAACTTTGTAGATTTATCTGAAAAATTATCGGTTTTGTTGAGAAAATCTCGTCTTATAAGTTCCTGATAAGGATATTTAATTGGATATATTATATGAATGATGATAAATTTATTTTTTTAAAAAGAATTTTAATGATGTTTTTATTTTGTTTTTTTATAACTATGATTCTTAGATTTTTATTTCTTGATGATGAAAATGTTAATACTCAGTCTAATATTAGCGATTTAAAAATTATTATGAAAAATAATAGGGATATTTCTGATAATCAAGTGTTTGATAAATTACAAAAAATAGAAAATTTTGATTTATATGAATATCAAAAATATTTAGATATTGTCGTTTGTGAAATTCAAGATAATAGTTATTTTAAATGGTATTCATTAGATAATCAAAAATGTAATGATTATATAAAAAAACAATTACGAGATAAAATTAATAAAATATGTTCCGGTTTAGAATACTATTTTAGTTTTAACGACACCAATATTACATTAGAAACTAAAATCATTATATTGAAAAAATTTTTTACAGTTGTAATAGGGGTTAATAGAAGTTATTTTTTAAATCGTTTTATACAAGAAAAATGTTTTCAAAGTTTATTTATCAAGAATATTAGCGCTAAAACAAATACAATTAATTCAGTTTCATCTAATGATTTATTAAATTTTAAAATTTATAAAAATTTTGATGATAATATAGAAATATCTAATCGAGATTACAATGATATTATTAGACAGAAATATTCAAATTTAGATTCTCAACCTAAAAAATTAAATTATTTTATTTTGAGAAATAATAATTCTGATAATCAAAATTTGGGTTTAAAAATTTTTGTGAATGATCAAGAAGATTTGCCTATTCAATGGCCTTCTAAATTAGAGTGGAGTAAATTTTTAGGTTTAGGTTATATTTGGAATTTTTTAATTATTTTTATAGCTTCTTTATTAAATTTTTTTTCTTCTATGGGTTCCCATGGAATAGATGGATTTGTATTAGGAAATTTAGGGATTGGAATTGTATTAACTACTATTTTAATTCGAACTTTGTCATGGCCTATTTATACTAAAACTAACACTTTTGCGTTTAATATGAATTTAGCGCAACCAGAAATTACTA
Organism: Sesame phyllody phytoplasma; assembly: GCF_018390775.2. Classification (NCBI taxonomy): domain Bacteria; kingdom Bacillati; phylum Mycoplasmatota; class Mollicutes; order Acholeplasmatales; family Acholeplasmataceae; genus Candidatus Phytoplasma; species Sesame phyllody phytoplasma. The sequence goes on from NZ_JAHBAJ020000003.1 coordinate 36,151, forward strand.
AAATTCAATCAAAATATGCTTCCTCTAAAGATCCTAAAGAAATGCAACGTATGTATTTTGAAATTATGCGAGTTTATAAAAAGTATAATGTTAATATGTTTTCTAGTTTTTTAATGTCTTTTTTTCAAATGTTTTTATTTTTAGCTATGTTTCGTGTTTTACGTCGTTTCCGTATTCCAGGTGGTATTTTTAAAATTTATACTCAAAAACCTTTTTTAGGTGTAATGAATTTGCAACTTGAAAATAATAATGATAATTTATTTTTTTCTATATTTTTAACTTTAATAACAGGTTTGAGTATGTTTATTTTAAATCAATTAATGTTGAAAAATTCTGAAAATATAAAAAATAAAAATGTTTTATTAACTTCTGATGAATCTCAACCGATTAAACCAGAAAATATAATGAAATTTTTTAATTATGCAATGGTTTTATTTATGATGTTTTTATCTTTTCGCGATCCTATGTTATCTTTATATTGGATTATAGGTAATTCTTATACTATTTTACAAACATTAATTAATAAAAAAATTATATTAAAAAAAATGCAAAAATTAAAAAAATATTAAAAATATATTGATAATATTTTAATAATTCCTGATTATTTCTTCGAGATAAGTTTTTCATATGATAAAAAATCAGGAATAAAAAATATTTTTTAAATATTAAAAATTAATTTTATTATTGATTTTTAATTTTTTTATAAAAAAAATAAAAATATTTATATTTTTATCCATAAATTATGTTAAAATCAATTAGTAAGTTTTTTCGACAAAAATTATAAATTTTTTTCGAATTAGTAATTTTTTAAATGGAGGGATAGCGAAGTGGCTAAACGCAGCAGTCTGTAAAACTGTTCCGAAAGGTACGGCGGTTCGAATCCGTCTCCCTCCACC
>NZ_JAHBAJ020000040.1:0-478 GCF_018390775.2 Sesame phyllody phytoplasma
GCCTAATGACTTTTATTTCATTATTAGTTAATTTAATAACTAACCTTTAGGATTCTCCCAGTTACTCTAAATATCGACCTTGATTCCTTAGGTGAAGTATAACCGTTATGGAAACGGTGAGATTCCAGGTTTTTAATTGATAAACTATCCAATACAGTTCTTTAATATTGATAGGCTCTGGACTGTCCGGTTTAAGTAGTTTACAGAACAGGTTCGAGTATTACATCTTCTTAGCTTCTTAGGCCCTTTCAGGCTTATCCTTAAAATCATTCGGTGGCGGTATCTTCTTGACTAACTACTTCATCGCAACCCGCTTTTAAGAACTGCTGTAATCCCTTATTGTTTCCTTTAAGGAACCGTTCTTAGCCTGTCAGTGTTTATCGCACTGATGATTGGTTAAATCACTCGATATTTAGGCTTCTTGGGCGCCCAGAACTTCCTCGTGATAATTTTAATAAAATAGTTTCTGCTAAAATCG
>NZ_JAHBAJ020000041.1:0-460 GCF_018390775.2 Sesame phyllody phytoplasma
CAATACCACCATAAATAAGTCAATGAAGATTGCCCACCATAATCAGTTAAATAATTTTTTATCCCAAAAAAGTAAGATAAAAAAAGTAAAAAAATCCAGATCTTTCAATATTTTCGATATTAAAGAACGATGAATTATTAATGCCGTGGCACCAATATTAATTCCCTAAAAAGAACGATAAGAATAAACAACTAATCAGTGGTAACACAAAGTTAGTCCGATAAAAAGGATAAATTATGGCAAGCCGGATGCTTGGAAACTTGCTTGTCCGGTTTAGAGGGGGGCTGTTTGTAATAGATAATCGAAATATAAATCGGGTTATTGAAACGCAAATATTCTATCCCTATCTTCTCGCCGGAAATTAAAAAAAATTTTATCAACTAACTTTAATTATATTTATCTTAATTTATTTCATAAAAAACCTGCTTCTTGGGGTTTCAAAAAAGCTTTACAATTAACT
>NZ_JAHBAJ020000042.1:0-419 GCF_018390775.2 Sesame phyllody phytoplasma
CTCACTTAAGTTATCTAGCGGAATATAGCTGTTTGAAAACACTAGCAAGGAAACGGAAAACGTCAATTGCTAGGGTTCGAAAAAAATGTAAAATTGGTTCAACTTGGGGTATTTCCTATTATAATAAAGGAGAAACCCAATATGAACCATGGGATGTTTACTCTTGGGGTAAAATTATAAAATTACGTAACTATAAAGGGAATCCTGATATTACCATAAATAAAAATATATTCCAAGCGCGTACGCATCTAACTGACCGTTTAAAAGCGGAGCATTGTGAGTACTGCGACAAAACAACTCAACTACAAATTCATCACATTGGTACGGTCCGCAATGCGCGCCACCAAAGTATCATGAATAAAAGAACAAAGGTATTGTGTAAAGATTGTCACCGAAAGGTAACCAATCAACAATTACAT
>NZ_JAHBAJ020000043.1:0-435 GCF_018390775.2 Sesame phyllody phytoplasma
TCATAAATTCTACGTGCAGTTTTAGGTACAGTTTACGTTCTTTGTTTTGAAAAATTTATTTATTCTTTTCTAAGAACGAATTTTGCTCTCTAAGTGATCCATCAAAGGATTACTAGGAATAATCTTAATTTGCGAAAGATTTACTAAATTAAGCGTCTTAGAGCTCTTGGCTTATAACAACTTGCCATCGAGGTTTATTTATTAACAACATTTTTTTAACCGTTTAGGGAATTTCACCTTTTCCATTACTGCTAACCTTGCGAATGCTTCCAATTTAGTTGTTTTATTTTACATCGCTTTCATGCTTTTGCTGTTACTTATTACTCTTTCGAGATAATTTGCCAAGCCAATCTTTAGATTTTTATGCGGTCTCATATCAATCGGGATAGATTAACTCGGTTTAGAAAGTACATTGATAATTTACTTTCAAAGTAC
>NZ_JAHBAJ020000044.1:0-408 GCF_018390775.2 Sesame phyllody phytoplasma
CTTCCTTTATTAAGATAAGAAATACCCCAGGTTGAACCAATTTTACATTTCTTTCGAACTTTGGCAATTGACGTTTTCCGTTTCCTTGTCAGTGTTTTCAAACAGCTATATTCCACTAGATAATTTAAATGGGTTAAGACCCCGAGATTGTTAGCTAAACAAAAGTATTGGATAATTCCTCTAACTATTGTTTGATAAGTTCGGATTATTTCTAACTCGTCTCTATCTGCTAATGTTTTGTCATGTCTCACCTTTCCCTCTTTTAACCAATTGTATTCATATCCATATTCTTTCGCTTTCGCCTTGGGAATTTGGATCTGAACTTGCCCATTTAAGGAATTCTTGGTGGCCTTCTCTTGGCGAGTTTTATTAGTAGGGTTGACCTTTACCATGTAGGATAGAAATCTA
>NZ_JAHBAJ020000045.1:0-396 GCF_018390775.2 Sesame phyllody phytoplasma
TTAGAAAACAAGAACAATAAGAATAAATAGCTAATCAACCGCAAGGAGAAATTAGTTCTCGCAAGAGAGTAAATTATGGAAAGCCGGATGCTGGGAAACTTGCTTGTCCGGTTTGGACGGGGGCTGATTGTAAATAAAACAGCAAAGACAAATCGCTGAATAAAACGCAATTAATCTATCCGTATACATAGTGCCAAAAGAATTTTTCAAGCTTTGCGTATAGAAGTTAATCAAGAATTAAAATGTTTAAAAGTAGCTTTAGAACAAAGTGGGCGCAAAAGATGCGCATAATTCCGCTATTTAACGCATAGCCTGGAGTGATAATCTCCAGAGGTCACGTAAACACTGTAAGGTGGGCTTGATTAATTGTCTTGAAAAAGTAATTAATAACAGCAA
>NZ_JAHBAJ020000046.1:0-361 GCF_018390775.2 Sesame phyllody phytoplasma
AGGTTGACCTTTACCATGTAGGATAGAAACCTCGTTCCTTTATTGGCTTTAACAATTTTGGACTTATCCTTACTAATCGTAAGGTTCAGGTCCTGCTTTAGCCATTGCGTTACTTGGTCTTTGATGTTATACGCCTCATTATATTCTCCCCTAACGCCAATGATAAAGTCATCAGCATAACGGCTATATTCAACTCTTGGTTTTAGATTTAGGTTGATGTGTCTGTCAATAATCCCCAGATTATGGTGCTGGTTTTTAATCCGTGCTTTCTTATATTCTGGGTTACTCTTCCTAATTGGTCTTCCTAATTTAATCAGTTTCTCCATTTTCAAGTCGATGTAATGTAAATATACATTCGCCA
>NZ_JAHBAJ020000047.1:0-331 GCF_018390775.2 Sesame phyllody phytoplasma
GTCTATCTTTGATAGTCGGTATGCCCAAAGGTCGGGTTTTTTTATTATCTTTAAGAATGAGAACTCTTTTAACTGGTTTCGGATGATAACCATTGTTGACGTATTCCTGATGGTATCTTTTTAATCTTACTAGATTAATCCCATCGATGGTTTTATTGTCGATTCCGGGGGTATCCGCCCCTTTGTTAGCCGTAATTTTATTAAATGCTGTTAACGTGTTGTAAAAGTTATTCATTCCCTGCTGGAGTTCTCTTTTTAAAGAGTAGCTGTTTGATGAACAATATTGAATTTTATTCAATGTTCGTAAAAGTTTAGCTTCTGGTGAAACTGT
>NZ_JAHBAJ020000048.1:0-323 GCF_018390775.2 Sesame phyllody phytoplasma
ATTGCTTCTTTGAAACAAACTATTGCAGATAAAGAAGCTCAATATCGTCAACAAGCAGATTTATCCGAACAGGAACGTCTCCAGTTAAAATCTGAAATCGATGGCTTAAAAGAAGATTTAATAACTAACAAAGGCAAGGTTGCTAAATACGAAAAAGATTTAGCAAAAGCGCATCAAGATTTGGCAAACATCTCTGTATCATTGGAAACTATCAAAGCCGAATTACAACAAGATCATCAATCTAGCGCAACAACTATTAATACACTTCAAACCGAATTACGAACTTTACAAGAAAAACGTGATCAATTACAGGGAAATTTGGA
>NZ_JAHBAJ020000049.1:0-295 GCF_018390775.2 Sesame phyllody phytoplasma
TTAAACGAAAGAATAGTGAATTACAGCAGTTCTTAAAAGCGGGTTGCGACGAAGAAGTAGTTAGTCAAAAAGATTCCGCCACCTAATAATCCTATGGATAAGCCTGAAATGGCCTAAGAAGCTAAGAAGATGTAATTTAACCTGTTTCAACAAGCTACTGTAATAACCGAGCAGTCCAGAATCTATCCGATATAGCATTAGGATTGGATAGTTTATCAGTTAAAAACCTGGAATCTCACCATTATCAAAATGGTCACTTCTCCTAACGGATTAAGGTCGATATTTAGAGTAACTT
>NZ_JAHBAJ020000004.1:0-36638 GCF_018390775.2 Sesame phyllody phytoplasma
CTAGTAAATTACTTTCTTCTTTCGCCCTATGAGAGTGATTAACTCTCTTCTTGGTAAGTCGATTATCTAGCTTATTCCAAAACTAGGTTTACCCTTATGACTACTAAAAAGATGCTTTATCCTTGGCCATCCGGATCTTTATTTCCAGATTAGTAAATTTAATTACTCAGCTTTAGGATTATCCAAGTTACACTAAAATTCTACCATAATTCTTTAGGGGAAGTAACCTTCTTGTTGGAAGGCTGATTCCAGGTTTTTTGTTTGACAAACTACTCGATATTTTATCTGTATATCAGTAGCTTCTGGACTGTCTGGATAAAACAAATTACAGATAGGTTTATTAATTACATCCATTTTCCTTCTTAGGTCATTGCAGGCTTCTCCATCGAATTATTCGGTGGCGGAGTCATCTTGACTAATTTGCTTTCATCGCAACCCGCTTTTATGGTCTGCTGTAATCCGGCATTCTTTCTTTAACCTGACCGACCATATCTTTTCAGGGTTTATCGGCCCTGGCTATTGGTTAAATAGCACGAAATTTAGGCCTCTTTAGCATCCGATAAATTAATATAAATATTTTATATTCTATTAAAATTTTAATTAAAACATTATTAATAAGATATTGAAACTCTTGTGGCCATGTAAAGGTTATTACCCTTTGTCATGATCAGGTTTTTTTTAAAATATTCCCATTCTAGAATTAAACTAACAACTAATATAAATTTCACTTTTCTTTTGAACCTAACAGCTATTAGTTTAAACCTTTTGTGGTTGCTTTTAAAGAGATCAAAGTTATTACATAATTCTATTATATGTGTTAGATACAATTAATTTATATATATAAAATATCATATATAAATAGCGAATTATGAACTTACTTTAATCCTCCCAATTAGAACAATAATAATTAGGCAATAATTCGTGAGGATTATCAACGATATTTAAATAATTAAATAATTTATTCAAAGCAATTTTATAATTTAAAGAATTTAATAAAATATGATTAGGATAATTAACTAGCAAATCCGTAGAATATCTTGATTCTGCTAAAATAATTTTGTTGTGTTGATAGCTAATTGCGTAAAAATAATCCTTATTAATTTTTATTTTAGGAGTTAAAGGAATTTTTTCAAAACCGCTAGAAAGTAATAATAAACTGCTAATTTTAAACAAAGGAATATTTAATTCTAAAGATAATAATTTGGCTGTTAAAACGCCTATTTTAGTACCAGTATAAGAACCAGGACCACAACCTACTATAATTTTTTTTATTTTAAATAAATCTACAGAATTTGCTTTTAAAATTTTATTAATCAAAGGCATCATACAAGATACAAAACTTTTAGATTTAACATTAAAGCATATATCAATAATATTTTGCTCATATGTTAAAATCACTATTTGCATATCTGTTGAAGTATCTATAATTAAAATATTTTTATTAAAAAATAACGAATTATTGTATATCTTTGTTTTATCAAAACCTTTTTTATTAATATTTAACATTTTTTTGTTTTATTAAAATACCTCTACTATTATCTTTTAAAAATTTAATTTCAACTTTAAAATCCCATAATTTATCAATTTCATCATTTATATAAGTTGATTCTATTAAAATAATATCACCTAGTTCTAAATATTCCAATACCTCTTCAAATAAAAAAATTAATTTACTATTATTTTCTAAACGAAAAAGATCCATATGAAACAATGTTTTATTATTAAAATTATAACTTTTAAATAAATTAAAACTAGGACTGTTAATTGTTAAAATTCCTAATTCCTGAGCAAAACCCTTTACAAAAATAGTTTTACCTAAACCCATCGAACCATGAATAAACACAATATTCTTTTTATTTTTGTATCGATTTGTAGATAAAATTTTTTTGGCTAAAAAAATACCAGCTAATTTAGTTTGTGCCGATTTTAAAGATATTTTATTATAAATAAATGTCATTTTTAATTCCATTTTGTAATCGGGAGATAAAATTATTACTATCAAATCAATTTAGAAAGAGTATTTTCGCTTAAATGGTATATTCGTAATTAATTATTACATAACTAGAACAATATATATTTCCATAAAGATCATATTTCCGATATCTTTGTTATTTCTAAATGAAATAAGTTTTTTAATAAATCATAATTAATTGATCAGAGTTCATGTTATATAAATTTATTTTTTATTAACTAATAATTATCAAATTAATAAATCAGTAAAGTAGTTAGTTAATTTAAATGAAATTTTATATAATTTTATAATATATATAATAATTTTAACCATTTTATAGTAATCAATTTTAATAAATATATTAAAATTATTTAATCAAAAAAACAATAGTCAATAAATTTTAATCTAATTAATAATTATAGATTTTTCATCTATTGAATCATCATCTTCTTGTTTTTGGACAACTACTAAATTAAGTAATTTATCATCATCTTTTAATTTAAATAATCTATTTCCTTCAGTGTTTTTAGATTTAGTAGTAGAAACTTTATTAGCTTCAATACGAATAACTTGCCCGCACTGAGAAATTAAAATTAATTCTTCATTTGGAAAAATGGTTTTTAAAGCGACTAAATGACCTTTTTTATCAGTGATTTTTAAAGTTTTAACACCCTTACCTCCTCGTTGTTGCGGTTTATAAAAACTTGCTTGAGTTTTTTTTCCGTAACCAAATTCTGTTACTACCAAAATATCTTGTTCCGGATGACAAACAACAGCTGCTCCTACAATTTGTTCATCTTTATCCATGCGCATACCAATAACTCCAGAACTTTTACGATTAGTTGTTCGGATTGAATTTTCTTTTAAACGAATGGATTTACCACCAGAACTCGCTAAAATAATATCTTGTTGACCAGAAGTTTTTAATACTGCTAATACTTCATCATCTTTTTTTAAAGCAAAAGCTATTTTGCCATTAGAACGAATATTAGCATACTCTTGAATACGATTTCTTTTGATAAATCCTTTTTTTGTCACTAATACTAAATAATCTTTATTTTTATTAAATTCTGTTACACTTGTCAAAGTAGTTAAAAATTCACCTTTAGCCATAGGTATTAAATTTACTAACGGAATACCTTTAGCGTGGCGCGAATAAGAAGCTATTTCATAACCTTTAATTTGGTACACTTTGCCTTTATTAGTGAAAAACAATTGATAATCATGAGTAGAGGTTATAGCAAAATGTTCTACAAAATCATCTCGATTCATAGTAATACCTATAACACCTTTACCGCCTTTGTTTTGTTTTTTATAAGTATCTAAATTTAAACGTTTAATATACCCTTTATGAGTAATAGTAATTAAAATTTTTTCTTTTTCAATTAATGAAGATTTATCTATATCTAAATCTTGATTTTCCATATTAATAACGGTTCTGCGTCCATCTTGGAAATTTTTTTGTAAATTTAATAAATCTTGTTTTAAAATTTGTTCTTTTAACAATATAGAATTAATAATATTTTGGCATTCTGAAATTTTTAACGATAATTCTGTATCTTCTTGTTTAATTTTTTCTATTTCTAAATTAGTAATTTTTTGTAAACTCATTTCTAAAATAACTTTACTTTGAAGTTCATCTAATTGATATTTTTCCATTAATTGTATTTGTGCCATTTTAGAATTGGATGAAGATTTAATCAATCTAACTACTCGATCAATATCATTCAAAGCGATAATCAAAGCTTTTACTAAATGTTGTTTTTTAAGAGCTTTAGATAATTCGAATTGTTTTTGACGTTGAATAACATTAATTCGAAAATCAAAAAATTCTTTTAACATTTGCTTTAAATTAACTAATTTAGGAACCCCTTTTACTAATGCAATCATATTAAAATTAAAAGAGACTTGTACCTGAGAATTTTTATATAAATTATTGAGTACTACATGAGGATTAACATCTCTTTTTAAATCAATAACAAGTTTAATACCTTGGCGATTAGATTCATCTCTTAAATCTGTAATTCCATCTATAATTTTTTCTTTAGCTAAAAAAGCAATAGATTCAATTAAACTACTTTTTTTAATTTGAAAAGGTATTTCAGTAATTACAATAGAATTTTTATTTTTATCATTTTGAATTATTTGCGTTTTAGATCTGATAAAAATACGTCCTTTTCCAGTATTATAAATATTTTTTAAATTATCAGCTCCTAAAATTTCTCCTCCTGTAGGAAAATCAGGTCCCTTTAAGTATTTCATTAAATCTTGAGTTTCTATATTTTTATTATTTATAAAAGCAATTAGAGCATTAATAACTTCTTTAAAATTATGCGGAGGAATATTGGTGGCCATACCTACAGCGATACCAGTAGAACCGTTCACTAGAAGATTAGGAAATAAAGCAGGTAAAACTGTAGGTTCTTTCTCGTTACCATCATAAGTATCAATAAAATCAACAGTTTCTTGTTCGATATTACGAATTAATTCTATAGCTATTTTAGACATTCTAGCTTCTGTATAACGCATAGCTGCTGCTGAATCTCCATCAATGGAACCGAAATTACCATGCCCAGTAATAAGAGGATAACGATAATTAAAATCTTGTGCCATACGAACCATAGCTTCATAAATACTATTATCTCCGTGAGGATGGCAACGACCCATAACAGCACCAACTACAGCTGCAGCCTTCTTAAAACGTTCTTGATTAGATAATCCTAAATCATTCATTATATAAAGAATTCTTCTTTGTACAGGCTTCATACCATCTCTAATATCAGGAAGAGCTCTTCTTACGATCACACTCATAGCGTAACTTAAAAAAGATTTTTTAACTTCTTCATTGATATCTACGACTTGAACGCGATTAAAATTAATTTTAGAATCTAAAGAGGAGTGTTCTTCGTTTAAACTATCATTTTTTTTTGTTTTTTTTAATATCATATTTCACGCCTTTTTTATTAAAAATTGAGTTAAATTAATTAAGATTTACTTTAAAAGTAAAATAATATTTTATAATTTAAAATCTTAAATATCTATGTCAGCATAAGTAGCATTCTCTTGAATAAAAATTTTTCTATTACTAACTTCTTCGCCCATTAACATAGTAAAAATTCTATCAGCTTCTACTGCATCTTCTAATTTCACTTGCAATAATGTTCTAGTGGCAGGATCCATAGTAGTTTCCCAAAGTTGTTCGGCATTCATTTCTCCTAACCCTTTGTACCTTTGAACAACAATTTTTTGAGAATTATTTTTACGACTCATAAAATTTTTTAAATCTTGTTCTGTATAGAAATAAGAAATTTTTTTATTGTTTTGCACTTTATATAAAGGAGGTTGAGCAAAATAAATATAGTTATTTTCAATTAAAGGTCTAAATTGCCTAAAAAAGAAAGTTAATAATAAAGTTCTTATATGAGCTCCATCAACATCAGCATCCGTCATAATAATAATTTTATGATAACGCGCTTTCGAAATATTAAACTCCTTATCGAAACCTGTACCAAAAGATTGAATTAAAGAAATAATTTCATTGTTAACTAAAATTTTATTTAATCGAGCTTTTTCAACGTTAATAATTTTACCTCTCAATGGCAAAATAGCTTGAAAAGAAGAATCTCTCCCTTGTTTAGCAGAACCCCCCGCAGAATCTCCTTCAACAATATATAATTCTGCTAAAGACGGATCTTTAGTCCGACAATCAGCTAATTTTGAAGCAAAACTTAAAGTGTCTAAGGGTGATTTTTTTCGTGTAATTTCACGAGCTTTTTTCGCTGCTACTCTAGCTTTAGCTGCTAATAAACATTTATCAATAATTTTTTTAGCTTCTTGTGGATTCTCTAATAAATAACTTTCCAAAGCAATACCAAAATGTTTAGAAACAAATTGTCTCATATCATAATTACCTAATCTAGCTTTAGTTTGGCCTTCGAATAAAGGATCATAATGTTTTAAAGCAATAATAGCTGTAATACCTTCTAAAGTATCTTCACCGATAAAACTAAGATCTTTCTTTAATAAATTTTTATCTTTGGCATATTTAGATAAAACTCTATTTAAAGCCATTTTAAAACCTTCTTCATGAGTTCCACCTTCATGTGTAGGTATGTTATTTACAAAAGAATAAATATTAGAAATATAATTTTCATTATATTGGAAAGCTATTTCTAAAAAAATATTATTTTCAGAACTCTCTTGATAAAAAGGTTGATTTAAAACTTTTTTATTTTCATTTAGATACTGAAGATATTCTTGAATACCGCCTTTAGAATAAAAATTAATAATTTGAGGTGGTTCAAGGCGTAAATCTTCTATAATTAATTTAACATTTTTATTTAAAAAAGCTAATTGTTGTACTCGTTTTTTTAAAACATCTAAACTATAAGGAGTGTTTTTTATATCTTGAAAAATAGTTTCATCAGGTAAAAATTTAATATTAGTACCTCTTTTATTAGTATTACCTATAATTTGTAAAGATGTAGTAGGAACGCCTTTTTCATATTTCTGATAATATATTTTACCATTTAAACAAATTTCCACTGTAAACCAAGTGGATAAAGCGTTTACTACAGAAGCGCCTACACCATGCTGACCACCTGAATAACTATAATTTTTGGAATTAGGAGCATTTTTAAATTTACCTCCTGCATGTAAAGTAGTTAAAATAGTTTCTACAGCTGATTTTTTAGTTTTAGGATGAATATCAACGGGAATGCCTCTACCATTATCAGAAACACTAACTACATTATCTGGAAAAATTTTTAAAATGATTTCTGTAGCATAACCTGCTAAAGCTTCATCTATAGAATTATCTATAATCTCCCAAATTAAATGATATGCTCCTTTCATAGTAACAGAATCAATATACATTCCTGGTTTTTTACGAACAGCTTCTAAACCTTCTAAAATTTCAATACTAGAGGCACTATATTCACCTAAATTTTCTTTATTTTTTTTATCATTTTTGCTCATTTTATGAAATTTATTATTTTCTCCTTTTATTTTTTTATTATTCAATTTAATAATTAATTTAGTAAAAATCATAACAATATAATTTCAAAATTTTAATTTTTTTTCAATTTCATAAAAATAATTCTCAGGTTATTGTTTAACTTAATTAGAAAAATTAATATAAATATACAGATTAATAAAACTTTAATTAAATAATTTTTTTAAAATCAGATTAATTAGAAAATGGTAAACTAAAAATAAAAAATGTGTTAATAATTATAACACATAAAAAATCAAACTGAGATTAAAGCAGATATAACTTCTTTTTAGCAAATTATAATAAAATTTTTATTTTTAAAAATAATCTAAAATTTTTAAAATAAATTTAAACCTTAAATGGAATTTAATATAAATAATATTTTAAATTTAAACTTATTTAGATTTAGATTTTCGAAAAAAATTTTCATTTTTTTAATTAAAAATAATATTTTTATAAGATTAAAAAATATAAATTAATAATCTCTAATTTTGTATTTCTATTTTTCATTAAAGTACAATATTCAGTTTTTTATCAAAATATCCTAAAATATTGAAACATTATTGGAAAAATGTTAAAATATTATATAAAATTTATGTTTTTTATCTTAAAATAAAATAGAACATATGTTTTGCATTTTTTATATATAATAACATTGAGGGAGCGAAAATGCTTAAAAAAATTCAACTAAAAAAATTGTTTATATTATTATTACTAAATCTTTTTGTTATTAATTTTTATGGTGTATTTATAAATAAACAAGGTAATTTATACAATTCTAAATTAAATAATATTAAAGCTTTTTTTGATATTGATTGGCCTTTTTTATCGAAAACTAAAGAAATAAAACCGAATGTTGAAAAACAGCTAATTACAGAAAACAGTATAAAAAAAGATATACAAGATGCCGAAAATCATATGAATAAAATCATAATTCTTCTAAATAATAATCAAAATGATGAAAATAATACGAATGAAATATCAATTCTTCTAATTTCATTAAACCAAGAAGCAGTTTTAGTTAAACAAAGAATTGCAACAATAAAAAAAAATTTTGCGAAATGGGTAAATAAATGTCAAGAAAATAAAAATAAACCAACCATTAATAACGTTTTACAAGAATACTTTACTACTTTAAGTATTTTCAATCAAGATATAAAAAATATTAATGATAGAATAATAAAAATAGAAAAAAAAATAACACAAAAGAAATTGAATCATTCCAACGAATTATTTATTAATAGTAATAGTAGAAATCGATAAAAACAATATAAACAAATCAATTATCAAATAAAAGAAAATAAATGTAATAAAAAGTTAACAAAACCAAATTTCTATTCAATGATTATCAAAAAATTAAATACTATCTTATATAGTGCTGAAAGTTATTTAAGTTGAAAATATTTTTTAAATTAACTTTAATATAATATTATATCAAATGATAAGTTTTCGATAAATTTGCTTTGTTATTTTCGCAATGAAATGAATAAAAATTAAATTTGAGATAACATTGTCAAAAGGCAATGATTATACAGAAGGTTGTGTCAATAATTTGATGATAAATATGATAATGAATATTAAAGAATGGTTAAATCGATTCCCTTTTGAAAACTATTGGTGGATATATTTTTTAAGTATTTTCATGTTTTCAGAAATTATCAAGATAGTATTGCGAAAAATTTTAACATTTATATATCGTATTTTTTTGCTAAATTTTCATTTTATTTTCAACATCCAAGAAGAAAAAACTAAAGATAATCAAACCTCTGAATTAAATACAAAAACAGAAGTACCAAATTTCTCTATACAAAACCAAATTCCTAATGAATTATATCAAGATAAAAATTTAACATTAATAGAATTGAAAATGTTAGAAATTAATCGAAAAGAAAATGAAAACAAACATAAAGAACAGTCTTTTCGTCTTGAATTAAATCAATATAAAATGGAAACTAAAATAGAATTACAACAACAAAAAAATTACTTCGAACAAGAGATGCTTAAACAACAAATAAATAATTTAGAAAAAGAATTATTAAAAATTACAACCAAACCAAAATTTTATCATCAAGATTCGTCAATTAAGCAAGAATCCAAAAATAACACTTTAAAAACAAATAATAAATTATCTCAAAATTTATTAGAGAATATAGACTTAACATTTATTGATGAAGCCTTAAAAAAACAAATACCTGAAAGTTTAAAAAAAATTTTTGATAGAATGGAAAATTTCGCCGAAATACAATTATTTATGTTAAATAATATGCCTATAGAAAATCGTAATAATTTTTACAATGTTTCTCATTCTTATTATGATTCAAAAAATAAAGCTTTATATATAGATCCCAAAGATTTAATATTTGTCAAATCATTATTAATAGAAAAACAAAAACAATTTAAACAAATAAAACAATAATTTGATTTTAAAACAATTTTTTTAAATACTTAAATAATTTTTTTTAATTTAAATAATATTCTATATATTTTTTTATCTATAATCGTGTATAATATGTAATGTTATTAAATTTTTATAATTTTGAAATTAAAATGTTTAATAATTTTTGTGGCGGTTGTGGCGAAATGGTTAACGCATCGGCTTGTGGCGCCGACATTCGTGGGTTCGATCCCCATCATCCGCCCCAAATTTTAATTAATTTATTTTTTTATAAATAAAAGGCCCATAGCCAAGCGGTAAGGCAACGGACTTTGACTCCGTCATTCGTTGGTTCAAATCCAGCTGGGCCTGCCATAATTTTTCTAAATTTTTGTATTTAATATAAATGAAATAATTAAAAATTTTTAAAATAAAAAATAGTCATATTGCGGGTGTGGCGGAATTGGTAGACGCACTAGACTTAGGAGGGCGCTAGTTCGGGCGTAAATTAAAGAGGATTTTTTACGGGCACCTCACTTTTAAGGTAATAAAAGTAATTCAATGAATTTACCTGAATTCGAAAGAATAAAAGGGACAATAGCATATTCATAAAGCATTTAATGAAAAATAAAATCGTTTTTTTTAATTATTTTAAAAAAATTAAATTAAATGTAAGAATAAGATAAAATAAGGTTGAACAAATATAAAATTAAGTGAAGAGCAAAGAATGGTGGCGCAGTTCTAAAGCTTTAGGGATGGTTAAACGATATATTCCAAAAACCTAAATAGATAATTATATAATTGCTCCCAGATCCTAAAGTAATTATAATTACCAATTAATAATAAAAAAATTTATTTTAAATTATCTACACCAAGACAAAATTCAATTATATCATTAATTTTGTCTATTATAAGTCTCCAACCGCTATTTATCATTAGCCTATAATTTATAGCTACCTAGGAAAACCTAAAATTATTTTTTATAAAATAGTTAAGGTTGCAGAGCTGACATAGTAGTCGGAGGTTTTATGCCCTCTCAGGGAGAATAGGAAAACTATTCACAAGGCGAAGGAAAGCAGAAAGATTAAAAATAATAAAAATATTTTTTTATCACTTTTTAAAAAGATAATTTTTTGTTTTCTATAAAACAATTTATAAATGCGCAATATAAATTAAATAAAAAAATATTTTTTTAATCTAAACGAATAAAAAATTTATTATGTTGAATTCGGAAAGCCGGATGCATGGAAACATGCCTGTCCGGTTTGGATGGGGGCTAACCATATGCATAATAATTATGGTTTTCTATCCATATTCTAGCGCTTTAGCTTGCAGGTTCGAGTCCTGTCACCCGTACCAATTATTTTTATTTAGGGATATGATGTTAATGGTAGCATAATGGTCTCCAAAACCATGAGTTCGGGTTCGAATCCTGATATCCCTGCCAAATTAAATTTAAAAAATATTGAAAAAAATAATTTAACTAAAATAATTAATTGAAATAAAAAAAGAAGGTTTTTATACCTTCTTTTTTTTATTTTATAATCGGATAAAATATAAGCATTAATATATTTTTTAAAAAATTAAAAAATAAAATCTTCGTCTTTTAAACTTTCGGTTTTCATTTTTTGATAACCATTACCTTTCATAGAGAAATAATCCATTGTTTTCGTTTCTGTATTTAATCCATTTAAAATAACAGGATTAATCTCTTCATAAGGAAAATATTGTTCAAAACCTAAATTTAATAAAGCTTTATTAGCATTATAACGAACAAATTTATTTACATCTTCAACTAAATTAATTTCCTGATAAATTTCAAAAGCTAATTTTTTTTGTTCTTGATATAACTTAAATAAAAAATTTTCTAACCAACTATATAATTTTTTCTTTTGATCTGGATCAAAAGTAGAGTATAAATTTTTCGCTAATCTTCCGGTATAAACTCCATGAACACTTTCATCTCTAATAATCAAATTAATGATTTCTCCGGCTTGCATCAATTTACCTTGTCCATAAAAATAAAGAGGGTAATAAAAACCACTATAAAATAACCAAGTTTCTAAAAATACTGAAGCTACCATAGCTTTCCATTTGATTTCGCGAAATTCATAACTATTATAATAAACATAATCATTTTTATTAACAACTATTTTTTGATCTAACATTTCATAAACATTAATAATTAAATTTAAAATATTCTGTAAATTTTTTTGTTTCATACCCCAACAAAATAAATCATCAATTTCATTTTTATTTAAAAAAGTCATAAAAATATTAGAATAACTTTTAGCATGAACAGCATTTTCCATAGCTCCCATAAAACTCAAAGTAGCTTTTTTTTGATGTTCTTCAGGTAAACAAGCTCTAACTAAAACAGGCATACCAATATCCCCTTGATAAGTATCCAAAAAAGTTAAAACTAATAAATTACGTGAATAGGTTTTTTGTTCCCAAGGAGATAAAGTATTCCAAACGTGTAAATCACTTTGTAAACTAATATCTTCTGGGCGCCAAAATTGACTTAAATTTTGTTCATAAAAATGATGCGTAAAATCATCATCTAAATTATTCCAATTAGCGCCTTGATAAGTTATTTTTTTCAAATCCATATATTAATTTAATCCCTATCTTTTTAAAATTTATTAAAATCTAAAATAATTTAACAAACAAAAAACACTTTTTTTTATTATTTATTCTCATCTGAAACCAATAAATTTTATATAAATATTTTTCTAAAGCCGAATATTAAATTATTTAAAAAACCTTTTTATTTTTTATTAATTTAAAATATTTATATACTAGGAATAATAAATAAAATCTTTTCTAAAATAAAAGTTATAATTAAAAAATATTAAATTTTTATTAAGAAAAATAAAAAATTAAATAATCAATTATTAAAAACGCCTAATAGGCATTTCAATTAAACATTTATTTTTTATTATTACTGCTTAAATTATAATTTTTACGAATGGTTAATTCTAATTCATGAGCAAGATCTGGATTTTTTAGTAAAAATTCTCGCGTTTTCTCTCTGCCTTGACCAATTTGTTGATTATTATAACTATACCACATACCATTTTTTTTAATTAAATTTAAACTTACTGCTAAATCTAAAATTTCACTAACTTTAGAAATACCTTTGCCATATAAAATATCAAAACTAACGGTTTTATAAGGAGAACAAACTTTAGATTTAACAATACGAACATTAGTTTTCACTCCCACAACTTGATCATTCTCTTTAATTAATTCTGATGTTTTTCTAACATCTAATCTAACAGATGTAAAAAATTTTAATCCTTTACCTCCAGGAGTAACTTCATTATTACCAAAAGTAATTCCTACCTTTTCTCTTAACTGATTAATATAAATAAGAATAGCATTAGATTTATAAACGATATGGCTTTGCTTCCTTAAAGCCTGATTCATCATTCGAGCATGTATACCTACGTAAGAATCACCGACATCACCATTTAATTCAGCTAAAGGTGCTAAAGCAGCTACAGAATCTACTACCACTAGATCAACAGCATTCTTTTCAAATAACAAATTAGCAATATTTAAAGCAACTTCTCCAGAATCAGGTTGAGATATTAACATTTTATTACAGTCTACTCCTATAGCTTTAGCATAATTAATATCTAAAGAATTCTCAGCATCTATAAAAGCAACCGTACCTCCAGATTTTTGAGCTTCTGCTATTACATGCAAAGCTAAAGTAGTTTTACCAGCGCTTTCGGGTCCAAAAATTTCTACAATTCTACCTCTAGGTAAACCTCCAATAGATAAAGCTATATCTAATCCTAAAGAACCAGTAGAAATAGATTCTATAGGTTCTACTTTATCGGAGTTCATTTGCATAATACTACCTTTGCCGAAAATTTTCTCTATTTCACAGATAGTTTGCGTTAAAGGAGGTTTTTTAAATATTTCTTTACTCATTTGATCAATCACCTCTACATATATCATTTTAATAAAATTTAACGATATTATCAAAAATATAATTTTCTATAAAAATTAATTTTTAGAATTAAAATTCGTATAAATTAATTTAAAATTTTTTAAAATATAATCCATACCAGAAACAATAATTATAAAAATATTCAAAATTAAAATAATATTAATAAAAAAATACATTTTTAAATTATATCTTGGAAATAATTGAAAACAAAAACGTTCTAATTGAGCAGATAAAAGCATTATACTAATGGAAATAAAATTTAAAAAAGTTTTTAATTTGCCACCAAAAGAAGGAGTCATAATATGCTTTTTTTCAAAAGCTAATAATCTAATACCCATAACAATAAAATCTCTTATAATAGTCACGATTAAAAAACTTAAAACATAATTAACAATTTTTTCATTATCTTGATGTAATAAATTATTATTTTGACATAAAATTAGTAAATAAAAAGAAGAGATAATGACTAATAATTTATCCGCTATAGGATCGAAAAATTTTCCAAAAATAGTTGTTTGAAGAAATTTTCTCGCAATAAAGCCATCTAAATAATCAGTTATAGATGCTACTAAAAAAATAATATTAAAATAAATTTTAAAAATTTCAATTTCGTGTTTTAGCAACTTTAAATATAAAAAGGGTAGCATACAAAAAACTAAAAAAATACGAAATATCGTTAATAAATTGGCTGTTTTTTTAATTATATTTTTCATATTATAATAATCTTTCCCAACATATAAAACAAATTATCCAAAAATAAAATCTTCTTAATTATATTTCAATATACTATCACAATTACTAAAATATATTATAAACGTGCAATTTATTTGAATTATGTTTTGATTTTTTTATTGACAATATAATCTCTTATCTTATACCTATATATAATTAAAAATTATTGCATCGATAAAAATGCATTGTTTTTTTCAATATACCTACTTAATTTAAGCTAAAAATATTGTATTTTTATTAAAAAAAGAAAATATTTTGTATTTATTTTTTTATATATGAGGCAATTATAATTTAAAAATTTAATTATAATAATCATTAAAATGTCGAAAATCATTTATGATTTGAGATTTTAAGTATTATAAATAATTATTAATTATGATTATTCTTTTTAGATAAGTTCCGATTTTAATTAAAAAAAATTATTTTATTTTTTTATACCAAAATAAATTTTAATAATTTGATTTTCAATTATATCAATCAATTTAATTTTAATTACCTATTAATATAAAATTAATACAAATAGATATTTTAATATAAAAATTTTAAAATTATTAATAATTTTTTTTAATAACTAACTTAACTAATAATTAAAATTATAATGCATTAAGACATAAATAAAAAATAAATTAAATATTATTTTAAAAATTTTAAACATAATTATTCATATAATGACTACATAAATGAATTTTTTTAACTAATAATATAATTTGAAATAATTGCCTCCATAAAACATTTTAATCGCATTTAGTATACTTTTGAAAAAATTAAATTTTAAAATAACTAATATTTATTATTATATTATTTTTTGTTATAATTAGATTGCGTTTGTTTAAAATTTAAAACATTTTATCTATTAGGATTGTGTATGGTTTGTTATCGTTTAGTATAGGATTGTGTATGGTTTGTTATCACAAATTAAGTTTATTTTATTATATTTATATAAATAATCAGAAAGTGAGATAAACTCAAACAAATGAACTCCAATAACGAAAAAAACACCACATTATACAAAGTATTATTATTTTTTATTAGTTGTATAATTTTATTAGGCCAAATGTTTTTTATTATGAATGTATTAGCTCATAATGAAGAAATACAAGAAGAAAATGAAAAATTAAAAATTAATAATCAACAATTAGAAAGTTATAATAAAATTAATCAAAATAAAATATCATTACAACCTGTAATAAACTCTTTAAAAGATAATATAAAATTACAAACAAAATTCTTTCGACCAAAAACAAAAAACTTCGATGCTTCTTTGCAAAAGTTAACTGATGAAACTGTTCAAAGTGTTATAGTTTTTAAAAATAATAACGAAGAAAAAATAGATCATATTGAATATTTTAACAAATTCGGAGAATTAATACGTAAAATCTTTTTTGATGATAAAAATAATGATTATAACAAAATAGAAGAATATCGAGATAATAAACTCTTTAAAATAATTACTTTAGATGAAAATAATCAAACAGAATTCATTACAATCTATAATGAGGATAAAACAAAGACTGAAATATTAAATGTATATGACCAAAAAACTAAAACTTTCATACCGTTTCACGTTATGAGATATAATGATAAAAATGTTTTACTTACAATGAATAAATATAGTGCAAATAATCCTGGTCAAATAGAAGAAATAATTTTGTTCGATAATAAAGGAGAAATGACTAAAATCTATCATTATACCGATAATAAATTGAAGTCTATAAAAGAATTAAACACTATTATTCCTGAAGAAACTTTAGTTAAAACAAAAGTTTTCCATTCAGAACAAGAAGCAGAAGAATTTGTGTCAATTGTCGAAAATAAACGTTATACAAAAGATACTGAGGCTATATGATAAAAAATTAATTTTATTAAATAAAAAAATGACAATTGACAATTAACTTCATAAATATAAAACACTGTTAAAGTTAAACAAAAAAAGATTACTTAGAAATATCTTCATTTAATTGATTATTTCATGTAATCATGTTTTACAGTATAAAAGTAAAATATAAATATAGAAATCTATAATATTAAAAATAATATTTTCGCATATGCATATATTAAAATATGCATATTTTTTTTAATATTATATAATATTTTTTTAAAATTAAAATATCATTTAAAAAATAACCCAAAATTTAAAATATCAATAAATCAATAATAAATTACAATTTTTAATACGGATAATAGATAAAAAATATGTTAAATATTATAAAAAAAATTCAACAATTAACTAAAAAAATAAATCAAGCTAATCACGAGTATTTTAATTTAAACCAATCTTCTTTAACTGATCAGCAATATGATGCATTATTACAAGAATTAATATATTTAGAAAATAAATACCCACAATTTAAATCAAAAGATAGCCCTACTGATAAAATAGGTAGTTCTTTAAGTGACAAAAAAATACCTAAAATAACTCATAGTAAACCTATGTTATCATTAGAAAATGCCTTTGATATTGCGAAGGTAAAAAAATTTTATACAAGAATAAAAGAAAAGTATCCTCATTGTAATTTTATTACAGAATTAAAAATAGACGGTATAGCTATTAATTTAAAATATGAACAAGGCGTTTTAACACAAGCTACTACAAGGGGTAATGGTTTAGTAGGGGAATTAGTAACTCATAATATTAAAAACATTAAAGATATTCCGTCAAAACTTTCACAACCAATAAATTTAGAAGTAAGAGGGGAGGTTTTTTTTAATTATGAAAATTTTCAAAAATTAAATCAACAACATAATAGAGAACAAAAAAAATCTTTTGCTAATCCGCGTAATGCGGCTTCTGGAACTGTAAGATTATTAAATGCTAATATTGTTGCTTCAAGAAACTTATCTTCTTTTTTTTATAATATTGTATATTCATCCTTGATCGTTAATAGTCAACAAGAAGTTTTAGAATTATTAAAAAAATTAGGTTTTTCTGTCAATCCGCATTATAATATAATTAATTCTTGGTCTGATTTAACTCACTTTATCAATCATTATATTGATTTAAAATCATCTTTAAATTATGATGTAGATGGTATTGTTATAAAAATAAATCAACTTGATTTATATCCACAAATCGGTTACACTAATAAATTTCCTAAATATGCTCTTGCTTATAAATTTAACTCTATTACCGGCGAAACTATAATTAAAAATATTTTATTTTATGTCGGAAGAACTGGAATAATTAATCCTGTAGCAGATCTAGTACCTATTATTATTGATGGCAGCACAATATCACGTGTAACATTACATAATTACAATTATATACAAAATAAAGATATTCGTATTAATGATAGCGTAATTATTGTAAAATCAGGTTCTATTATTCCTAGAATTATTAAAGTAATCACTCATAAAAGAGATGCATCTGTTAAACCTTTTATAATGATCACGAAGTGTCCATCTTGTGATACATTATTAAACAAAGACAATAATGGAATTAATTATTTTTGTATTAACCAGGAATGTAACGAACAACAATTACAAAAAATAATTCATTTCGCATCTCGAGAAGCTATGGACATCAATATTTTAGGTTCCAAAACATTAACAATTTTATTTCAAAAAAAAATTATCCAAAAAATTTCGGATTTATACAATCTTAAACAACATAAACAAAAATTACTAAAATTGCCTTTTTTTGGCATTAAAAAAATTAATAATATTTTAGAAGCTATAGAAAGTAGTAAACAAAAACCTTTCGATCGAGTTCTATTTGGCTTAGGAATAAAACATGTTGGTAGCAAAATTGCTCGGATTTTAACTCATAAATTTTATAATATAGATAATTTAAAACAATCTAAAATAGAAGATTTAATAAATATAAATGAAATAGGACCAGAAATCGCAGATAGTATACATAATTTTTTTAATGATGCAAAAAATATTAACGAAATAATTCAACTAAAAAAACATCAATTAAATTTTTCTATACAAAATAATATAAATAATATTAATAATAATTTCTTTAATAACAAAAAAATTATTATTACAGGCACATTAACAAAATATAAACGTTCACAAATAACTAAAAATTTAGAAAAATTAGGAGCTTTAATAGTGCATAATTTATCCCAAAAAACTAATTATTTAATTTGCGGAAAAAATTACAGTGAACAAAAAATAGAAAAAGCTAAACATTTAAATATCACTATTATTCAAGAATCAGAGTTATATAAAATTTTAAAACAAACAAACAATCAAATATAAAAGGTAATAATTAAAAAATGAAAAATATTGGTATCGATTTAATTGAAATTAATAAAATTGTCAAAATCGGATTAAATTCAATATCTCATCGAATTTTATCTACTCAGGAACATCACATTTATAAAAAAATAACCTCATTAAAAAGTAAAAGTTTTTTTTTAGCAGGAAGATGGGCTGCAAAAGAAGCCATCTTTAAAACTTATAAAAAAGGTAATTTAACTAATAATTATTGTGATTGGTCTATACTAAATGATAATACAGGAGCTCCTTATATAATAGATAAATACAGTAATCAATTTATGATATCTATTACTCATACTGATAAATATGCTTTAGCTTTAGTAATTATGTTATAATATTAAATTAATTTACAATTAAACCAATATAAATTAACAAAATAGCATCTTATTACAAGTATTATTACCAATAATTAATGTTATAATTAAATTGTAATTCGGAGTTATTCTTCCGTTTAACAAGATAATCATTCCTATAAAATAAATAAAAAATAATAATTTTTCATTACAAAAATAGAAAGGGTTATATTCTGTTTCTAAAATTTTGTTTGTTGTGTAAACAAATTAAAAAAAAAATTGCTAAAACTTTAAATATTAGTTATAACATGTTAAATTTTGCCATTAACATTACTTTGTTAGTGCTCGTAATAATTTGGTTTATGCAAATTATTTTAGCAGAAATGCAAATAAATTTAGGTACGAAATTATCTTATAAAGATTTTTCAACTCAATTAGAACAAAATAAAAATATCACATCTATAAATATTCAAGATTCAGGTAACAATTTTTTTAATAAAGATTCTTATAAAAGAATTGAAATTAAAACTAACCAAAATAATGTTTTTTTTACAGATACAGATGAACCACTTTATATCAAAATGTTAAGCAAAATTTTTATTTTACTTGAAAATAACAACAATATTAATTTGAATTACAAAACTAAAACTAATCATTTAAGTAGCTTGTTATTATCTTTATCAATTTTATGCGCCACTTTAAACGGAATTAATTATTTAATGCCTAAAAAAATTAAAAATTGGTTTAATGATATATTACCTTCTTAAAATGGTTACCAAAGATGCCTAAATTTCGTGATATCGAACTAATAACCAGGGAAGATCGCACTGAACCCCAAAAGTATTACAATTAATAAATCTGTTAATCATGTTCAAGATCAACTTTCTTAGTTGATCTTTTTTTATTTTTTAAAAGAAATAAAAAGAGATTTTTTTATGCTTATCTTTTCTAATTTATTTTGGCAAAGGCATAATATGGAAAGAAAAGTTTTATTTTTACTTTTTTTAAAAAATAAAAAAAATATGCAGGTACGTTCTCAATTAATTGGACTTCATTATCCATTGGTTAATAAAATAGTGAAAAAATTTAACTATTATCCTCGCGTTTTAACTAAAGAAGATTTATTTCAAGAAGGATTGTTAGGTTTAACGAAAGCTCTCGATTATTATCAAGATTTAGGTTATGATTTTCTCGCTTATGCTCGACCACATATTCAAAAAGCGATCTCTAAAACCATCCGTAAAATTAATGGTTATTATGGCCAATTAATTGATAAAATTGATCAAGCTATTGATAAATAAGAAGAAACTATTAATAATTACCATGGTTTAAAACAAGATTGGGAAAAAGAATTAGAAAAATATGAAAAAGAACTAAAAGACCTTTATGAACAAAAAGACTTTACCCAAAAAGCCAAAGAAAAAATCAAAGAAGCTTTAGAAAAAAATGAAGCTAAAATTAAAGAAATAAAAGAAAATTTAGATCAAAATGATAAAAATATTACTATCTTAAAAGGAAATTAGTCCAATTAGAAAAAGACAAAGAAACTAAAGAAAAAGAAATTAAAGAAAAAGAAGAACAGTTAAAATTAGCTTCTCCCGATGATAAAATTAGATTACAAGCGGACATCGATAAACTCCGAGGTGAAATTTCAGAAATAGTTGGTGAAATCGGTAAAATCAAAGTTCAAATCAAAAATTTAGAAACAGACCAAAAATACTACCAAGATATGTTAAATCATGCTGAAAAATTAAAAAAAGATTTAGAAAACAGATTTGAAACTTTAACAAATGATGAAAAATCAATATTCAAACAAATCCAATCAGTCGAAGAACGCCGTATTGAAATCCAAAAAGAAATCGAGGAAGTCGATATGGAAAACTTGAAGAAATCAAACTCGAAAAAACAGTATATCAAGAATTAAAATCAAAATATCAAGAAATGTATAATCATGCGCTAATTTATGAAAAAAGAGAACGAATTATCATTAGGAAATGTGGTTAAATGGGGTTTTAAAGCTTTTGATAAATTTACTGACTTATTCCCAGCTAAATTTGGTCTGAAAGTTATAGGAAAATCAGTTACTTTTACATGTAAATTCGTCCAAGGTATGTCAAAAACTACTTTAGTTCTTCGCGAAGGCCACCGTTTATATCACATGTTTATAGAAACAATTAACGAAAACAATGAACATCCAAAAATGATTACCAAAGAAGATTTAGAAATGTATAGTAAAGACATTAACCGTGATTTAGCCAAACTCGATGCCGACTACAAAGATTACGAAAAGAAAAAAAGATGATCATAAACTTCGTCTTAACCAAGATAATTTAAAGAATGAATGGAAAAACTCTGAAAAATTAAATGAAAGTATAAAAAAATAATTTGTAACTTGGATTGATGAATATGGAACCATCGCCAAAAAATTAGAAAAAGAAAGAGATAAAGTTTCCGACACTGACAAATTATATGAAGACAAAGCCAAATTAGAAGAAAAATTAGAAACTAAAAGAGAAAACGTGAATATTATAAAAGAACAATTAAAACAAAAAAATCCAAATTACGCTCGTGCACAACAACGACTACAAGCAAAACGAATTGGCAAAATTCCTGAAATCATTAGTTTAACAAATTAATAATTATTTTATTTAATCATTTTATTAATAAAACTGTATAATAGTGATAATTAAATATAATAATTATCACTATTATTAAGAAAGGTTATTCTAACAATGAATAAATCAAATTTTTTGGAAAAAAATGGTTTTTTTTATATTCCTTCTTATCATTTTCGGACTTGTTTTTTGTTATTTCTGATTTCAAAATCAAAAAGAAACAACCTTAGCGTCTTCACCAGAATCATTATCAGATTCATTACCTTCTGAAGTAATCCCCCACTTCT
This sequence comes from Sesame phyllody phytoplasma, assembly GCF_018390775.2. Classification (NCBI taxonomy): domain Bacteria; kingdom Bacillati; phylum Mycoplasmatota; class Mollicutes; order Acholeplasmatales; family Acholeplasmataceae; genus Candidatus Phytoplasma; species Sesame phyllody phytoplasma. The sequence continues at coordinate 21,437 of NZ_JAHBAJ020000004.1, forward strand.
CCTAGGACAAAACGTTCTCTGGAAGAACCACCAATCCCTAAAATTCAAACAACTGCTGCTCGTTTAGAACAAATTAAAAATTATCTTTTTTGAACCTATTAATCCTACTTTATTACCATCTGATTTATCAGAAAGAGAACGAAATTAATAAACTTAAAAAGAGTTGGGGATTGGATTTAGGTTATTTAAATGAAAAAAAGATGAAATTAACGAATATCAAAATAAATGTGATGAATACCAATCGCAATTAAATTCTCTTCAACCTCAAATAGAATCTTTAAAACCACAACAACAAAAACTAGAGAAACAACGAGACGAAAGACACCAAGAAGTTAATAGATTAAAGATTGATAGGAAAGCTAACGAAGATAAAATCGACAAACTTCCAAATGAAATTTCGGAAATAGTTAACGAAATTGGCAAAATAAAAGTTCAAATCAAAAATTTAGAAACAGACCAAAAATACTACCAAGATATGTTAAATCGTGCTGAAAAATTAAAAAAAAGATTTAGAAAAAGGATATGAAAGATCCGAAAAACAATATAAAAATTTAATTTATTCTCAATTAAACGAACTCTACGAAATTACCTCAGCTAAGGGATAAATAAAAAAAAGGAGTTATAAGCTAAAATGATGCAAATAAAAAATAAATTATATTTTTTACCATTATTTTTAATGAGTTTTTTAGGATTATTCCTGTTAATTAATATTAATCCAGTTATAGCCGCTCCCGAAAAAAATGATAAAGGTAAAAAAATCGCTTCCTCTGAAAAACAAGAAAAAACAACTAAAAAAGATATATCACAATATTATGAATTATACAATACTCTTGAAAATTATTCTGAAGAAGATCGAAATAAAATTATTCAAATGTTATCAGATTCGCAAACATTAAAAATCTTACAAGAAGAAGCGCTTAAGTCTAAAAAAAAAGGTTCTTCTTCTAAAAAGCCTGATGATTCTAAAAAATAAAAATTAAAATAAACTATTATTTTTGTTTAAGACCCTTTCTGAAGGGTCTTTTTTTGTTAATATATTTTTAATATAAATGTTTTTTTATGTTGTTATAAATATTGAAACCACAATAAAAATAAAAAAAATTTTATTTGAAGATTTGTAAAAAGAAAATACATTAAAATAAATATAAATTTTCTTTGTTCATTTTTTACTTTTTGCTAAATTAATCTTAGCTAACTTGTGTTGGTTTGTTTTTTCTATAAGTTGGTTGGTTTCGATTTTTTTTTATGTTCAATTCTAACAAATTTCGTGGTGAAAAAGAAAAATAGAACCTCGGCGGAGGTTCTATTTTATTTTATGTTTCATATTTCTCACATCATTTCGCGGTGTATTAGCGTCTTCGAAGAAAGAATGTTTGCAAAAATCAACAAATTTATGATATTCAACAGTATAAGAAAAGAATAATAAGTAAACAATTTAACTATTGACAACATGAAGTTAATATTTAATAAATCACAAAATATAATAAATTAATCTTGTTTAGAATTTTTTATTATTATCATTAATATGATTTAAAATTCTTAATTAATAAGAAGTAAAATAAAATATTTATTACGCATAAAATAATTATGAAGTACATTCTACTATATTGTTGGAATAATAATTTCCATATTTGATTATTAATCAAATAAAGATTTTTTAAATATTGTTTAATTAAGTTAATAATTTTTTTAGAAAAAGTTAATTGTTGTTCAGATATTTTATTATAGAAATATGTTTTTTTTAACATTCTTTTGTAAAATATATTTTTATTTTGTTGCATAAGATTCAGAAGTTTTTTTAGCTTCAGTTAAATCCGAGATAGCTTGGATATCTACTAATTGTAATGATTTGTTCCCGATCCCCGATGACTTTATTTTTAGCAGTTTCTAAATTATTTTTGTCAGTTTCTAAAGTATTTTTTTTGAGTTAAATCATGTATTTCTTGATCTTTTTTGGCGATCTGTTGATTTAAATCTGTTTTGTCATGATAACGATTCTATTTAATTGATTTATAATTTATAAACTTATTTATAATAATTTAATGAGTTAACTATATCCTTTTACAAAATGAAATTTTTTTAACTTTCTAAAATGCAAATAGTTATTTAAAAAAATATTAAGTTGAAGTGTATAAATAAAAATATATCCTCCGATACAAATAAAAAATAATTTCTTAATATTATAATTTGGTTAATGATATCACAATGACTAAATATTGAGGAGGGGGGGCATCAACTTCATTATAATATACTCTCTTTGTATAAGAGATTCTTGCTTTAATTATTAAATATATTATTTTTTTGGTATAAATTATTGTAATAATATCTACTAAATCTTAAATTCCATTGTTTTATAGTTTCAAAATCAGCATCATTTATAATATCATTTATTGTTTCCCAATTTATATTATCTATATTTTCAGACATTTTATAGTCGGTACTTAAATTTAACATTTCATCTTTTTTTTGTAATGATAAATTATCTATATTGTTTTTATTAAATACTATATATATTTGTTGCGGCGATAAATTTATAATTCGCAAAATTTCATTTAATAGTATTTTTTCATCATTATAAAGTTTATATTTAACAAAAATCAAATGAAGTTTCTTTATAGTTTCATAATCAGCATTATTTATAATATTATTTATATTTTCCCATTCCTCAGATACATTTAACATTTTGTCTTTTGTTTGTGTTTTTAATATTTGATATATTTGTTTCGGTGATAAATTATTTATATCTTCTTTATTTAATTCATTTAATATTATATATATTTCACGAGGAGATAAATTAATTATTTCCAAAGTTTCGTTTAATTTTCTTTTTGTATAAGATAATTTTAATGCTTGTTTTAAAGGTGCTAATTTGGCATTTACTTCATTCTGGAACAAATCTATAGTTTTAAAACCTAACATAGCTGCGCTAATTTGGGCCATTAACAAAGTATTTTTTAAAATATTTTTTACAAAATCCACTATTTATACATACTCCTTTATTTTTTTATTACACAAATTTATTAATAAAATAACATGATATTTAGGCCTCTTTAATACCCTAAAATCTTTATAATAATATAAATCAAAAAAGTTATAAATAAAAAAATTTATCTCACCAAAAACTCCCTCCTGCAAGGGAGTATTTGGATTAATAAATATGTTTTTTTATAATATTAACAACAATATTTTATTAATTATTTTCAAAGTTCTTCGTAAATACTTTGTACTTCAATATTTATAAATGAATATTGTTTAATGAAATTATGTAATATTAAATCATCTTTTATGTGCGCATTAATTTTTTCTTTTAATTCATTGATAATCGTATCATTTTCTTTTTCTATAATAAGCTCTGAATCATCACTATCATATTGTAAATCGATGTTTTTTCTTTAATCTTAGAACTGTTTCATTAATTAAATCATCTAATTCTAAATTTGTTAATTTTAAATTTAATTTTTCCTTGAATTTTGCCTGAATAGAAAAATTTAATGCTGGATGATACAATTTTAAATCAAGTTGGTTTTTTGATTTTTGAGCTATTTTTTCAATAACAAAATCATATCATTTTAAATCCTTAATTTTATTGTTTAAATCTATAATCATTTCTTCGGTAATTGCATTATATAAATTGTTATAATTTGAATTTAAATGTGAAATGAATATTTCTTGTAATTCTGGTATTAACTTCATTTACTAATGGCGAGATTCCAGGTTTTTTTGATTGATAATTAAAAAAAGATTTTAATATTTTTTCATTTTATGAATCCTAATTCTGATAAAATTGTTTGCATTTTCATTTCTTGTTCATTATAATTGATTAATTGTATTAAATTTTCATATAATTCACAAAGAATATTTTTTTTATCGTTACCATCTGGTAATGTTTGTATTTCTTGTTCAATTTCTATCATACGATATCTTATTTTATGAATAGTATTTTGAATTTTTAATATTTTTTCTTCATTAGTTGGATTATTTTCAATTAAATTTGAATCACTTTTTTCAAAATTATTCGAATTCATGACTAAAGCTTTATTATGATTTGTAGTAAGCTCAATTAATTGTAGTAAATTTTGATTTAATTCAAAAAGTATATTCTTTTTAACCTTTTCGTCGGATAATTTTTTTATTTCTTGTTCTATGATTATTATTTGTAAAGCTTTATTATGATTTATAGTAAACTCCATTAATTGTAGTAAATTTTGGTTTAATTTATAAAGTATATTACCTTGAATATTTTCGTCTGGTAATTTTTTTATTTTTTGTTCTATAAATATTATTTGTTGTTTATTTATATCAATTAAATTTTTAATTTTTAATATCTGTTCATCAATACTTAAATGTTTTTCACTTAGATTTTGATCAATTGTTTCAGAATTATCCGAATACATAGCTATAACTTGATTCTGATTAGCTATCAATAATAATCCTAAAAAAATAAATAAAAATGATGGTAATAAAAATAATTGTTGTTTTAACTTAATCATTTAATTAAAAAAACCTCTTTTTTATCTTATTTTAATCCTCAAATGAGGATCGTTTATTAAGAAAATTAATTGGACAAAAAAAATAATATTTATTACTCATAATTGGCTTCCCTATTTCAAAAAAATAATAATAAATTTTAAAAATTTTTTTAAACAAATAATATTATTTTAAGTAAATCATTATATAATAAAAATTTTTTAATATATTATATTTCTAACAAATTATAAATAACAAAAAACGTTAATTAAAAAACTAGAAAATAAAATTTAATTTTAGTTAAAAAACGATAATTTTTTTATTTTAATATATATTATTTTTTATTAAATGTTTTTTAAGTTTACACTCAATCTTTATTATACAATTATATTAATTAAACGCTAAATTAAAAATTATTGATTCATTTATTTTTCATTTTAAACTTATTCTATTTTCAGAAATAATAAACGTTTAACCAGTCATATTTTTATTTTTATATCTTCTTTGATGAATAAATATTTTATTTTATTGAACTTCAATTTTTTTGTTTTTGTTTATTTTTTTTATTTATGTCTTTGATTATCCGAGACACAAATGAATATTTTTATGATTGAATATAAAATATACTTAATAACTATTTAATAATTTTTTTAGAATAATTTTAAAATATAATATTCTTTTTTAAATTGCAAAATAATAATTTTTTGGAAAAAAATTTTAATATAATATTTATTTTTTTAATTGAATTGTTTTAAAATAAAATATAAATTCTTAAATCGATTTACTTTTATTTTATTTTTTTAATTTAATCAATATTAATCTCATCATATTTTTGCTATTGAAATGAAAAAAATTTAATCATAATCCAATTTATTTATATCATATTCCAAAAAGATTTTATATCATGACTTTAAAAAAAAGTACTTAATATTATAGAGAAATATTTCTCTTTTTAATATAATTAATCAAATAAATACTAATATTAAATAAAATAAAATTATTTATTTTTAACAAAGTAAAAAGTAATTTTGATATAGTTGAACATGATATAAATTTTTTAGTTCAAAAATTGTTCCTAATGTCATTTTTAATTATCTTATTTAAAAAAAACAAAAAAAGATCAACTAAGAAAGTTGATCTTGATCATAATTAACAAATTATTAATTGTAATACTTTTGGGGGGCGCAGTGCAAAGTCATTATTATTTATTAGTGACAAGATTCCAGATTTTCGCTGATAAACCATCCCATACAAATCAAGTATATTAATAGACTATAGACTGTTCGCTTATATTAATTTGCGATATAGGTTAGCTTATTACATTTTCTTAGTTTATTAAGTCGTTTCAGATTTGCCCTCAGAATCATTCAGTGGCGGCATCATCTTCTTGAATAACTACTTCGTCGCAAACTGCTTTTAAAAGTTAATTCTAAAATTTATATTTTTGATTCAATTTATTATTTAAAATTAATTAATTATAATATATTAAAGAATAAACTAAATAATTGTTTTCGATTATCAGCCATTTTCATTTGAATATCTTGTAATAATCCTATCTGATATGAAGAAATATATGATGTTTGCATATTGTTACAAATCGAAAACATTTTTTGATTCATGTCAGAATATTCTTGGTCTAATTGTTTTATTTGTATTAAATTAAGTTCTAAATTAATTAATTTAATTTGTTGTTGTTTTAATTGCAATTGTTGATAAGTTATTATTTGTTCGTTTATTTGTCTTAATTGATTAAATAAATTAGATAATTGAGCATGTTCTGTATTTTCTAAAGAATTACTAATTATTTGATTTAATTGATTTGCTTGGAAAAATAAATTTTGTAATGGGTCGTTATAATTTGTATAATAATTAGGCGCATTATAATATGTTAAATTGTTATTCATGGCTAAAATAATATTCTTATTCGTATTATAATAAAACAATAATCCTGCAAAAAATAAAAACAATAAATTAGTTTTAAATAAAAAGTTTTTTTGTTTTAAATAAATCATATTTTTATTAATTTTCCTTAATTAATTTTAATAATAAATAATACCTACAATATAATTGTACCTATTTTTAATAATATTTTTAAATAATTAATAATTTTATTAATGAAAAATTGATCTTATTAATTAATCTAAAATAATAAAAATTAAAGTTTTATTTATATTAATAAACAATAATATATGAACAATAAATTTTAATATTATATAATATTTTAATTAAAAAGATTATTATAAAAGTTTCAATTAATTTATTTTTATGTTTATCAGGAAAATATACATGAATATATAATACTCTTGAATCCGATTTCGAATTATTTTATATATTACTTCTTTACATTTAAAAGTAAATCATTTAATTTGATATATTTTTGATTTAAAATTTTTGTAGTTTTTAAATTTTTGCTAATACAAAAATTTATTTAAAGACAACTTATAGAAGATATATAAGATATACTTTTATTTATATGATAAATGTTAAAGCGAATATTATTTTAATAATCATTATTTATTATTATAATTATTTTTATTAATAAACAGAAATAACAAATATAAAATTAATAACATTATTTTTAAATTGATTAACTGTTAATTTTAACATAATAATATAATTTCATGATTTAATTTAATATTTAAAAATTTTTTTTTAATTTTATTGAATAAACCGGTTATTATTATAAATGCAAAAAGAGTTATAAAAATTTTATATAGAAATTATTTTATATTATTAAAAAGGTAATATATAAAATATTAGATAAATTACGCTGTAATTCTAATAATATTTTATTAATCTGCCAATAAACAAAAAAGATCAATTTTAAAGTTGATCTTTTTTTAAAGATAATCGGAAAAAACTTTATAAACAAAGTTAATTCCATATCAAGAAAGACGAAATTAATAAAATTTTTCAATTATTAATAAGATTATATGGATAGAATATTTGCGTTTCAACATCAAAATTGGTATTTTTGATATCTATTACAAACAACCGGAAAAGCAAGTTTCCAAGCATCCGGCTTGCCATAATTTATCTTCTTTTGAGCACTAATTTGGTGTCCACTTCATTAGTTGCAATAAATTATACTGACTTCTTTTGCCCTATAAAGGTCGTTAACCTTTATCTTGGGAGGGCGATTAACTTAATTATTCCAAATTAAGTTTTACTCCTCCGACTACTAAAAAGTCGCTTTATTTAAAACAAAAAAACTTTTTATTTAAGCTAATTTATTGTTTTTATTTTTGCAGGATTATTGTTTTGTTATAATACGAATAAGAACTCTGCACAGCCATGAATAACAATTTAACATATTATAATGCGCCCTAATTATTATACAAATTATAACGACCATTACAAATTTATTTTCAAGCAAATCAATTAAATCAAATAATTATTAATTCTTTAGAAAATACAGAACATGCTCAATTATCTAATTTGTTTAATCCAGTTAAGACAAATAAACGAACAAATAACATCAACAATTGCAATTAAAACAACAACAAATTAAATTAATTAATTTAGAACTTAATTTAATACAAATAAAACAATTAGACCAAGAATATTCTGACATAGAATCAAAAAATGTTTCGATTTGTAACAATATGCAAACATCATATATTTCTTCATATCAGATAAGTTAATACAAGATATTCAAATGGCTGATAATCGAAAACAATTATTTAGTTTATTCTTTAATATATAATTAATTAATTTTAAATAATAAATTGAATCAAAAATATAATTTTAGAATTAACTTTTAAAAGCAGTTTGCGACGAAGTAGTTATTCAAGAAGATGATGCCTGCTGAATGATTCGGGCGATCTGAAACGACCCAATAAACTAAAAATGTAATAAGCTAACCTATCGCAATTAATATAAGCGAACAGTCTATAGTCTATTAATATACTTGATTTGTATGGGATGGTTTATCAGCGAAAATTGGAATCTTGTCACTAATAAATAATAATGACTTTGCACTGCGCCCCCAAAGTATTACAATTAATAATTTGTATTACAGTCAAGATAACTTTCTTAGTTGATCTTTTTTGTTTTTTTAAATAAGATAATTAAATATTGTGAATAATTTTGAACTAAAATTTATATCATGTTCAACTATATCAAATTACTTTTTACTTTGTTAAAAAATAAATATTTTATTTTATTTAATATTAGTATTTATTTGATTATATTAAAAAGAAATATTTCTCTATAATATTAAGTACTTTTTTTAAATTGATTAACTGTTAATTTTAACATAATATAATTTCATGATTTAATTTAATATTTAAAAATTTTTTTAATTTTATTGAATAAACCGGTTATTATTAAATGCAAAAGAGTTATAAAAATTTTATATAGAAATTATTTATATTATTAAAAAGGTAATATATAAAATATTAGATAAATTACGCTGTAATTCTAATAATATTTTAGTAAATCTGCCAATAAATCTAAAAAGATCAATTTTAAAGTTGATCTTTTTTAAAATAATGGAAAAAACTTTATAAACAAATTATTCCATATCAAGAAAGACAAATTAATAAAATTTTTCAATTATTAATAAGATTATATGGATAGAATATTTGCGTTTTCAACATCAAAATTGGTATTTTGATATCTAAAACAACCGGAAAAGCAAGTTTCCAAGCATCCGGCTTATAATTTATCTTCTTTTGAGCACTAATTTGAGTGTCCGCTACATTAGTTATCTTGATATGACTACGCCCTATAAAGGTCGTTGGCAACATCTTACGGGAGGCGACCAAATTAAGTTTTACTCCTCCATTTAAAAATCGCTTTATCCTTGAGCTGTAACCTTTCGTATGGTGTTTGTAACTAACTGCTAGGAATTCAAATTTTTCTAAATGTCGACATATTCATAAGAAGGAAACCACCATTATATAAGAAAGCAGTGAGATTCCAGGTTTTAATTGATAAACTGTCATACGGATCCAAATGTATTGTTTGGCCTCTGGACTGCTCGTTTATAGTAGTTTACGACAGGTTAGCTTATTACATCTTAGCTTCTTAGGCCTTTTTAGGCTTTCCATACAGGATCATTCGGTGGCGGTATCTTCTTGACTAACTGCTTCATCGCAACCCGCTTTTTAAAAACTGCTGTAATTCCTTATTGTTTCCTTTAAGGAACCGTTCTTAGCCTGTCAGTATTTATCGCACTGGTGATTGGTTCAATCACCACTCGATATTTAGGCCTCTTTGGCGCCTTAAGTAATCGATTAATCAACCTAATATTAAACAATGATAATATAAATATTTTATATAATAAAGAATTGTTGTTTTATTAAGTAATTTTCGAAAATTTTAATTATTTTTTTAATTTCGCATTTCTTAATAGTTTTATTATTTAATTATTAAAAGGATAATCCCATATAAAGCGTTTAAATGATAAACTATTTGTATTTTGTATATTTGTGTTTGATCTTTGCTTTATTCTTTTGATTCTTCTTGATAATTTTTAATTTTTTTCTGAATATTCAATTAATCTTTTACATTGATCTTCATAATTTTTAATTTCAGCTTCGATTTTGACTATTTGCTCTGCCCATTTTTTCTGTTTACATCTTAGTTTAAATGATTGATTTCTTGTCATAAACTTATTTTCTTTAATTAAGTTTTTTTTATTATTTATTTTTTGTTGTAATTCTTCTTTTTGAGAATTTAATAATGTAATTTTAAATTGAAAATCGGCATATTTTTCCGATTCTAATTCATTAATTAAAGTTTGTTTTTGATTAAGCAAAATAGAAGGTGTGAGTTTTTTGTTTTTTGGCTCTTCATCATGCTTAGACTTTTTCTCTACAGAAGTAGATAATATTTTTTCCTTACCAACATTATCCATTTTTTTATAAAAACTAATGATAATTGCCATTATCAACAATAGTAATATAATTATAATAATCTGTTTTTTTTGGAAAAATTTTAATTTATTCATAAATATTAATGATCTTTCTAAACTATATAAAAATTATTTTTTCATATTTGATTAATTTTTTTGTTTTAATTGGTAAATTTTAATTTCAAATATAAAATAATCCATATAATCAAAAAGACTTTATATATTTGAAAATTTATATAAAATAAACAACAATAAATATTAATCAATAATGAAATGTTATTAATTAATAACTTTAAATTTATTAAAATTAATAAAATTGTTGATAAATAAAAATAACTTTTATTTTTTAATTTATCAAAAATTTTTTAATTTAAAAAATATTACGAAAATATAATTGTTACTACAAAAGAATATTCAAAATATTAAAAAATTTTTAAATTTTATAAAATAAATAATTTTTTTTATAAAAAATTTTAATTCACAATATTATTTATTCTATTTTTATAGATGCTAAATGATTTAAAAAATCATATTTTTTTATTTTTAATTTTTTTGCATTTAATAAAGATTTTTTTTCAATTATTTCGGATTTTTTTATATTTTTTAGGGTTATCGATTCATGCTTTTGAATCTCATCGTTTAACTTTAAAACAATTATTTTTCTGATTGTTTTTAATTTAAAAATACTGTTTGGATGTATCACTTTTATAGCAAAAACTTGATTATTTTTAATATTTATGTAAAACACACAAACTAAAAATATCCAAAAAATTAAAAAAATATTCAATAATTTGTTTTTATTAACATAAAAATTCATTTTTAACCTCTTTTTTGAAAAACAATTTATTTCCGATAAAATTTTATCAAATAAAATACAATTATTTTGAAAAAAATTAAAATTTTTAATTTTAATTATAAAATTAAAAAATTAATTTTAAATTTTAAATAATTTCATACAATATAACTTTAATATAATAATAAAATTAATAATTTATATTAATTTAAATATTAAAATAAATGATTATTATTTTAATTAATATTGGAATTTTGATATCGCTAATCGAAATTTAGTAAAAATTATCTAATTGATATCGAATAAATAAAATATATATTTCACATTTTTATTATCGATTAATAAAAATAAATAATACAATTCATCAATTTAATATAAAACTAATTTATAAACACATCAACCATATTCACTTATTTTTGATAAAAATCAAGACAAAATTAACTTTATAACAAAAAACAAAAATAATTAATAAATATGATATATTTTTAAAATCAAAAAATAAATTATAATAATTAATGTAACAGTAATATTATTTATTTATTATTTTTAGTTTTAAATTATATAATGTAGATGTATTATGATTTAATATTTTATATTATTAATTCAATGTTATTAATTTAGTTTTTATTATTATAAACCTATTAAAGTTGTTATTATTTGGATTAAATTAAAATATAAAAAAAATTATAATATTGATTAAATTTAAAAAAATATAGAATATTGGTTTTTTAAAACTAAACAAATTTTATTATATTAAAAATTTTTAAATATTAATTAAAAAAATTTATAAATTATTTATATATTCAATTAGAAAGTTTTTTCGAAAAATATGAAATTAAATTCGACAAAAATTAAAATAAATATAATATTTAATTTAATTTGTTTGTGTATAATTTTTTTACTTTTAATATTGATACATAATCGTAAGTCTAATTTAGTTTATGCCGGTCAAATTTATTCAGAAGTTAAAAAAACAGATTCTTCAGAAATATTATTCGATGCTTCAGAAAAAAAAATCGAAATTTTAAGAGCAAAAATAGATAACTTATCAATAAAAAAAACTGAAATATCAAAAGAAATAGATATGATAAAACAAGCATTATTATCTAATTTAAAAATTAAAAATAAATCTAATATTAACGTTTCTCAAAATTTTTTAAGATTTCAAAAATCTTTATTAACGAATAAATTATATACTCTTAAACAAAATATAAATGAAATAAATTTAGAACAAATAGAATTAGAATCTAAACTAAAAAAAATTATATTATTAAAAAAATAAAATAATTTATCTAAATAACCTTTTTAAAATTAGTTTCACTTTAACTTAATAATAATTAAATAAAATAATTTATAATGAAAATATTTTTATATTATTTTTTAAATCAAAAATAAGTATACATTTTATTTTTTAATTAAATCTCCAAAATAAATTCAATTAAAAAGTCTTTTTTCGAAGGTCTTTTTATTTTAATTTATATAATTGGATATAATAAAATTAATTTAGATTGTAAATAACAATATTATACTAGACGCATTCTTTCTCTTAATTAATAGTATTTATATTAAATTTAATAAATTTGAACATTTTTGTTAACTTTATATAAAAAAATATAATTAATTTTAAGTTAATTTTAATTTTTTCAATTTCGTCAATTATTGCGTTAACTTTATCTTTAATTTGGGAATTTTTTCCCTTATTATCTTTTATATCAAATCGTTTTAATTTATCAATGCTTTGTTGTTTTGCTTCTCGTTGTTGTTCTAACGATAATGTTGTTTATTTTAATTCATCTATTCGAGATAGAATCAAAATTTGATATTCATTAAATTTATCTTAGTATCGATTAATAAAGTTGTTTTTTTTAGATAAATCTAAATAATTGTGCCGATTTGATTTTATTTTAGGAATGTCTTTGTGTACTCTTGTTAATAAATCAGATAATAAAGAAGGATGGTTATCAGATTTTGTAAAACGATAAGTTTTAATTAGTTCTAATCTAGCAGTAGTAATTTTAGGTTTAATAATTATGTTATAATCTTTGATTTTTTAAGTTTTTGTAACTATTGTTGCGGATATTTTAAAAGCTAAGATTTTTTTTTGAATAAAATGAGGAAGTTTTTTGGTTTTATTGCTTTATTATAAACTTGATTAATCACAATGATCATTACTACTATAATTGTTATTACTAACAACAAAATAACAATCATATCAGTAATTTTTTTGGCAAAAAACTTTTTTATTCATGAATTTCTTAAACTTTCTGATAATATAGTAAGACTATTATCAAATCTGAAATTTTGAATATATTACCATTATATAACTTTAACAAGAAAATATTAAATAAAAATAGTTATTAAATTGAATTTAATAAATATTCATTCATGATTAATTAATCAAATTTAACATATTTTGATTTATTGTTGTTTTGCGTAACGCAATGGGCACAGGTATAACTAGGATTTTTTTGCGGCATAATACCTGATATTTAATTATTTATGAATATGTAATTAAATTACACGTTTTTTAAATTTGACGTGGTTTTTTAAAAACCTAAATATAAATTATTTTATTTTTTTTATGTTAAAATTTTTAATAAAAATAAATTTTAATTAGAAATTAAATAATCTAACAAATGAATAAAAAGATAAATAAAAAAATATTAATAATATTTTTATTGCTTATTTCTATTTTAATATTCTATTATATTTTAATTATTAATAAAAATAACTTTTTAATATTCAATAATCTCAAAAATAATAACTTAACTCATATTTTTAAAACACTCCAAAAACAACCAAAATCTGAATCTAAAAAAGAAGATAATTTAAAAATTTTAAATAAGTATCATAATTTATTAAACTTTATAAAAAAAATTTATTTAAAATATCAAAATGAAATTAAAAAAATTAATAATAAATTAAATTTACATCAGAAAGATTATTTAATTTTAAATAAGGAATTGCATCATTATAAAAATTTAAAAAAAGTTTTTAATAAAAAAATAGATCAGATTACAACAGAATTAGATCAAAAAAAACAAATATTAATGAAACATAAAATTTATTCTTTTAAAAAAGCTTCTTTGATGATAGACGAACAACAGCTTCAAGAATTTAAACAAAAAAATGATGACATGAAGAAGATAATACAAGCAAAAAAAGAGCAAATACAAAATTCAAAAATAAAAATAATTGACTTAGAAAAATATAAAAATATTTATTATAAAATACTATATGATTTAAGTAAGTGTCAAAAAAATTTAAATATCGTGTTTTCTAACCAATAATCAATGGCAAATAAACACTAAAGAGTTAAGAACGGTTTCTTAAAGAAAACAATAACAAATTACAGTAGTTCTTAAAAGCGGGTTACGACAAAGTATAGTTAGTAAAGGCAATTATTATACCAAATAATTCTAAGAATAAGCCACAAATACCTAATAGGCGAAACAATGTAATCCGTAAACCTAGCTTACAAATCATTAAAACTGAACACTCCGTAATCTATCAATTATATTATTTAAATATTGATTTATTGATTCAAAAAATGGAAATCTTATAGTTTTCACAGTGTTTAATTATAATACATCTCAAAAGTATTAAAATCTAAGTTAATAATGATTAAGATCAACTTTCTTAGTTGATCTTTTTTTTAAAAGACATAAAGATATATCTAAATCTTATCTTTTCTAATTCATTTGGTAAAAAAGTAATAATAATAAAAGCTTTATTATTGTTTTTTTTAAAAAACAAATCAAAATTATTTTTGTTTTGTGACTGTTTTTTTCCCTGATAGATCACATATTTTATCTAATTTATATAAATTTTGAATATGATAACAAATCCATTATTAAATTATTTTATATCTTAATCTAATGTTTTTTCTAATCGTTCAAAACTTTCATACAATTCTCTAAAACTTTGGTGTAATGCTTTATCCTGATCTTTTTTTATAAAATAAGTAGGAGTACCAATAATTACGACCCAAATAATTAGAAAAATAATTTCTTTTATTAATTTTTTTAAATTATTCATATTATAAAAACTCCTTTGTTTTTTTAGTTAATAAGATATTCATT
>NZ_JAHBAJ020000050.1:0-280 GCF_018390775.2 Sesame phyllody phytoplasma
AAAGAAGTCAGTAATTTATTGTTTATTCAATGATTATCAATAAGGGAATTGGTGTTTATGTCAACAACTATTTTTAATCCAGAAACTAAACTTTGGCGAACATTGAATATCATTCAAGATTGTTCATTAAATGTTCAACCAGAACTTAAAACGCTGGATTAATAATATAACTCAACAACTACTATCAAACGTTCAATCATATCAAGGTCCATAAGGAATGTCGAATGGGAATATTGATAGTTAAAAACTATAGACGGTATTGAGAATCCTAAAAATTAAA
>NZ_JAHBAJ020000051.1:0-266 GCF_018390775.2 Sesame phyllody phytoplasma
ATTATGTCAACAACGGTTTCACCAGAAACTAAACTTTTACGAACATTGAATAGAATTCAATATTGTTCATCAAACGGCTACTCCTTAAAAAGAGAACTCCAGCAGGGAATGAATAACTTTTACAACACGTTAACCGCATTTAATAAAATTGCGGCTAACAAGGGAGCGGGTACACCCGGAATTGACAATAAAACTATCGATGGAATCAATCTGGAAAGATTAAAAAAATACCATCTGGAATACGTCAATAATGGTTATCACCCAAA
>NZ_JAHBAJ020000052.1:0-257 GCF_018390775.2 Sesame phyllody phytoplasma
TCAATGATAAAGTCATCAGCATAACGGCTATATTCAACTTTTTTTTAGATTTAGATTGATGTCTCTGTCAATCCCCAGATTATGATGCTGGTGTATTTTCCATGCCTTCCAATATTTTGGGTTATCCTTCCTAATTGGTTTTCCTTCTTTAATCAGTTCTTCCATTTTCAGGTCAATGTAATGTAAATATACATTCGCCAACAAAGGGGAAATAATTACTCCTTGAGGAGAGCCTGATAAAGATTCATATTTGATCC
>NZ_JAHBAJ020000053.1:0-257 GCF_018390775.2 Sesame phyllody phytoplasma
ATACGGATAGATCAATTGCGTTTTATTCAGCGATTTATCTTTGCTGTTTTATTTACAATCAGCCCCCGTCCAAACCGGACAAGCAAGTTTCCCAGCATCCGGCTTTCCATAATTCACTCTCTTGCGAGAACTAATTTCCCTTTGCGGTTGATTAGTTATTTATTCTTATTGTTCTTATTATTTCTGATATCATGTAATTGTTGATTGGTTATCTTGTGATGACAATCTTTACACAATACCTTTGTTCTTTTATTCAT
>NZ_JAHBAJ020000054.1:0-282 GCF_018390775.2 Sesame phyllody phytoplasma
ATGATAATCCTTACTCTTCAAAATAGCATCTAATTTATCTAATTCTTTGACAGATTTTTGACGCAACATCAAAACATCTGCACTATTCATAAGAATCTTGCCATATTTATGATTTAATTTATCTATTTTTTGTTTTAATTCAGTAATATCATTTGTAATTTGTGTTTCAGACATATCAGAAGTAGCAATAATTTGAGATTTTAAATCACCTAATTCTTTTAATAATTGTTTTTGTTCTGATTCTAATGCAACAGGATGATAATCCTTACTCTTCAAAACAGG
>NZ_JAHBAJ020000055.1:0-247 GCF_018390775.2 Sesame phyllody phytoplasma
TAAAATAGGGAGTTAAGAGTTGTTCCAGGCATTTTTGCATCAGTCTATCTTTGATAGTCGGTATGCCCAAAGGTCGGGTTTTTTTATTATCTTTGGGAATGAAGATTCTTTTGACTGGTTTTGGGTGGTAACCGTTACTGACGTATTCCCGATGGTATCTTTTTAATCTTTCCAGATTGATTCCATCGATGGTTTTATTGTCGATTCCGGGTGTACCAGCGCCCCTGTTAGCCGCGATTTTATTAAA
>NZ_JAHBAJ020000056.1:0-247 GCF_018390775.2 Sesame phyllody phytoplasma
ATTAATAACAATATTTTAATGAAATTAGTGTAGAAAAGGGTTATTTTAACCATATCGATAATATATATAATACCAAAAAAAATATTATATATCTTTCCTAATCCTGGTATCAATATCTTACCAGAATGTTTAATGATTACCACGCTACTTAACCGCTTAGGGATTTTCACCTTCTCCTTAACTTCTGGTCTGGCACTGACTTATTGACTAGATATTTCGTCTCATCGCGCTTGCGTGCTTTTGCTGT
>NZ_JAHBAJ020000057.1:0-233 GCF_018390775.2 Sesame phyllody phytoplasma
ATGGTAATATCCGGATTTCCCTTATAATTACGCATTTTTTTAATTTTGTCCCAAGAGTAAACATTCCATGGTTCGTATTGGGTTTCCTTTTTGTTAAGATAAGAAATTCCCCAAGTTGAACCAATTTTACATTTCTTTCGAACTTTGGCAATTGACTTTTTCCGTTTCCTTGCTAGTGTTTTCAAACAGCTGTATTCAGCTAGATAACTTAAGTGAGTCAAAACACTTGGATT
>NZ_JAHBAJ020000058.1:0-206 GCF_018390775.2 Sesame phyllody phytoplasma
TATCATGTATTTGTCGATTGGTTATCTTGCGATGACAATCTTTACACAATACCTTTGTTCTTTTATTCATGATACTTCGGTGATGCGCATTGCGGATTGTGCCGATATGATGAATTGGAAGTTGGGATGTTTTATCGCAGTTCTCACAACGTTCCGCTTTTAAACGGTCAGTTAGATGGGTGCGACTTTGGAAAATATACTTATTG
>NZ_JAHBAJ020000060.1:0-203 GCF_018390775.2 Sesame phyllody phytoplasma
CCAATGATAAAGTCATCAGCATAACGGCTATATTCAACTCTTGGTTTTAGATTTAGGTTGATGTGTCTGTCAATCTCCAGTTTATGGTATTGGCGTGTTTTTTCATGCCTTCCAATATTCTGGGTTATTCTTCTTAATTGGTATTCCTAATTTAATCAGTTTCTCCATTTTCAAGTCGATGTAATGTAAATATACATTCGCCA